>CAZLIO010000340.1:0-4824 GCA_964559025.1 uncultured Pirellulales bacterium
TGCGAAGACCGGCAAGCTGAAGAATCGCACCTCGCTAAGGCCAAATTGGCTGAATATGCCTCCCCAGTTGCTGTTGGCTGTAAGCCTTATATGTTTTGCTGCCACGCCGCCAAAATCTATCGTTATATCATGTGCATAGTCCGGCTTGCCTGGCGCCCGGGCGAACTCATGAGTAGTTCCCAGTGTCACGAAATCGGTTCCGTTGGCTGAGTATTCAATGGTTACATCCTTGAACCCTAAGCCAATCAATGACTCCAGACTGTCATTGGAGTTCCACACCCACATCTCGTGAAGCTTGTAAGCTCTGTCAAACTCATATTCTATCCAGGTAGGCTGGGCCACGTCACCGCTGCTTAACCACATATTGCCCACGCTATCGCTGCCGTGCAGAAAGCCGCTTTCATCGAGTCCCGAGCCGTTGATGGTATTCTCAGCACCTTTGCCCTCTTCACTGCTGGAGGCGGTGGCGACTATGTTCTCCACGGGATAAGCGAAGAACTCAACCGTGAAACTCCAGACATTACCCTTATTTACCATATTTGAAGCATCGACGGCATCGACACGCCAGTAATATGTCCGGCCAAATTCAAGACGCTCGGTGACAGCGTAGATATTAGTGTTAACGCTGCCCTGATAGATGTTGCCTGCGTCAATTGCTGTCGTAGCATTGTTCACATCTTCAAGACTCGTTCCAAAATATACATCGTGCGTGACAGCGCCGGTTCCGGGCTTCCATATAAGGACTACATCCCTCTGCACATCTGTTTGTTCGTCGGCAGGGTCAGGCTCAGATGTTGACGGGCCCCCAAGGCCCACTATCATAGTGGTATTAGTTGTCCCGTCAAAGGTCACTGACACAGTGCCTTCGCCGCCGTAGCCGATGATTATGCCATCGTTAATGAGTGTTTCGATGTTGGACACCTGATTACCAGCCAAGGTTATCTTGCCGTTGCCGGATATATCTATGAAGGCGGTGCCCGGTACACCGTCGTTTGCATACGCGGTTATGCCGGGATTGCCACCCAGGTTAATAGTCCCGCCACTCAGGTGAACCTCAGCGGAACCATCGAATCTGTAGGCCAGCTGCAGTTCAGCATCTGAGTGCAGATAACCGCCGCTCATAACGATAATACCTTTACCATGTCGCCCACATTCTATGAGCTCGGTTACATTGATTGTTGTCGTCTCGCCGCTAATATAGAGGTATCCCAACGGTGTCGGGATACTTTCCTGGCGACCAAGGCGCAGCTCACCCACTACATTAAGAACAGCACCGCCGGTTACCGTCAGCTCACCAACGGAATTCCCTACGTAAGCGATTCTCACTTCGCCACAGTTGACGGTGCCTCCGTCAAGAATTGGCCAGATAAGAGGAGTCGCATTTTCTATATCGACCCTTTCGCCCGCGACAGGCAAAATGGGACTCCAGTTAGACGGGTTCATCCAATCGCCATCACCGGCTGCGCCACTCCAGTCCGTGGCTCTGACGACCGTGACATTGGTGACCAAACCAACCACCAAAACAAAAGAAATTATATAAATCATTTTTCTGCGCATAATTAGTACTCCTTCAAGAAAGGGCACACACTTTAACCATTATATTTATACCAAATTTGCCGTTTTTAGGTCAAGTAAAAAACTCATTCCGGGCGAACAGCCCTTTTGCAGCCATATTTTTCATCTCGGTAGCGGCGCTATAGCGGCGAAAAGCCGATTACGGGATAATCTTTTTCCGGTTTTTTATTGCAGGAAAGGCCGATTTGATGTATAATAATTTTGCAAAGTATCAATGAGAAAGTAGGAAACTACGAAACTCAGCGAACAGAATACTTATTTTGCGCATCGAATCGATATAAAAAATGTCGATAGCGATGGAAGGTAGTTATATGAACAAATCAAGAGGGTTCACGCTAATAGAGTTATTGGTTGTAATTGCCATTATTGCCTTATTGATGGCGATATTGATGCCGGCTCTCAACCGGGCAAAGAAACAGGCAAGGTCAGCCGGGTGTCAGATGAACCTGCACCAATGGAGTTCGATCTGGGCGATGTATTGCCAAGATAACGATGGTTATTTCTGTGAGGATGCCGAAATCGGGTGGCCTCGTGGTGAATGGATATTGGCGCTGCGGTCTTTGTACCGGACAAGAGCGGGTATTCTCATATGCCCGATGGCCAAGAAACGACTGCCTGATATGCCTAACTACGGCAGTTGGGACAGGACCTACATCATGGGGACAGGTGGAGCAGAGAACCGTCGTGAAGAAGGCAGCTATGGGGCAAATAACTGGACTTTTAATCCGCGGCCGGGGCAAACGGAAATTCAGAGCCGTCCCACTGAATTCAATTGGAAGACCACTGATGTTAAAGGCGGAAACCAGATACCCGTCTTTGCCGATACCATGTGGAGGGGAGGCGGGCCATTCTATATGAACGGCAGCTCTGGGTCCAACCGAATCACTCCTCCTGAATTTAATGGGCAGTGGTTGGGCGCTGGCCATGAAATGAAGCATTTCTGCATCGACAGACACAATGGTTCTAATAATCACCTTTTCATGGATTGGTCCGTCAGAAAGGTGGACATTAAGGAGCTGTGGAAACTTAAATGGCATCGGCAATACAACGTAAACGGTTTCTGGACAATGGCAGGTGGGGCTCAGCCAAGCGATTGGCCGAATTGGATGAGGAACTTTAAAGAATACTAAAAGAATTGCCTGGTCTCTTATGTTCGTTGAACAGAACGTGCATTCTACGCATCAATATATAAAATGTCGATAGAAACGGAAGGTGGTTATATGGGCAAATCAAGAGGGTTCACGCTAATAGAGTTATTGGTTGTAATTGCCATTATTGCCTTATTGATGGCGATATTAATGCCGGCACTAAACCGGGCAAGGAAACAGGCAAGGTCAGCTGCATGTCAGGTGAATCTGCACCAATGGGGGCAGATCTGGATGATGTATTGCCAAGATAACGATGGGCGTTTCTGTATGGAATCCGACGTAGTTGGGTGGCCGCGCGGCAATTGGATAATTGAGCTGCGTTCTTTGTACCGGACCAAGTCGGGTATTCTCATATGCCCGATGGCCAAGAAACGACTGAACGAAGGTGCTAGCATAGAAAATCATGGCAGCACGTTTAAGACCTACGTAATGGGTACAGGTGGAGCAGGTAACCTTCAGGAAGAAGGCAGCTATGGGGCAAATTGCTGGCTTTTTAATGGCCGGCCGGGGCAGGATATGATTCAACAGCGTCCGGTTGAATGGAATTGGAAGACCACCGATGTTAAAGGCGGAAACCAAATATCCGTCTTTGCCGATACTATGTGGCGTGGAGGTGGGCCCTTCTATCAGAACAACAGCCCTCAGTCCATCCGGATTGCCCCTCCCGAATTTGATGGTCAGTGGGTGGCCGCCAACCATGAAATGAAGCATTTCGCCATCAACAGGCACAATGGATTTATAAATCACGTTTTTCTGGATTGGTCTGTTAGAAAGGTAGGAATTAAGGAGTTGTGGAAACTCAAGTGGCATCGGCAGTACAACATAAACGGCTTCTGGTCAATGGCAGGTGGGGCTCAGGCGAGTGACTGGCCGGCTTGGATGAGGAATTTCAAAGAATACTAAAATAATTGCCCGGTCAACCCACAATATCCTCTTTAATTGTTATCTGTTCGGTTATTTATTTTGATCGCAAACCATTGGTAAAAAGCCGGGATTACAAAAAGTGTAAGCAACGTTGCGGACGTCAGGCCAAATACAACTACCGCCGCCAGAGGCCTTTGAACTTCAGAACCGATGCCCCTTGATAAAAGCAAAGGTAACAATCCCGGTACCGTCGTTGTTGCCGTCATTAATACGGGACGCAAACGCTGAAGGGCCCCTGTGATGATGGCTTCTTCCATCTCTATGCCCTGTGTACACAGTTGATTGATACAGCTTACAAGGACCACCCCATTTTGTACTGCGATACCAAACAGAGCGATAAATCCCACGGCGGCAGGCACCGATAAATATTCTCCAGCCAGAAAGAGTCCGGGTATTCCGCCAATCAATGCAAAAGGGACATTTATTATTATAAGCAGGGCTTCGCCAATAGAACCGAACGTCAGACACAGTATCAGAAATACCAAAGTGATGACTACAGGCACAATAATTTTAAGTCGTGTCATAGCCCTTTGCTGGTTTTCAAACTGTCCTCCGTATTCAACATAGTATCCGGGAGGCAGCTCGATGTTATTGGCAATTCGTTTTTTTATGTCAGCGATAACACTTCCCAAATCCCTTCGGCGCACAACACCTTCAAGGCTGAAAATCGGCAGAAAGACCGTGATTATAATGATAATGGAGAAGATAATCGGTCGGCTAACCTCTTTAGCGGATTCGAAAATGATGTCGGTTTTCTCTCGTAATGTATTATCAACATTGGCGTTCAAATGACGGCCCCGACGACAGGGCCAACATAGCTTATTACGCCCTCGGCATCCGGCATCGTTTGGCCTGCGGATATTATGACCTTTTGGCCTTTCTTGATTTTCATCAGGTCTTTCTGATAAACGTGAAGATCAACCCAAACAGTGCTCAAATCAGCAACTATGAAAACCTCGGCAGCTTCACTTACAACCTCTCCTAAAGTGATATGTTTATCAATAATAGTACCATCAAACGAAGTAGGCTCTTACAAATGAAATTGTGCGCAAAACGGTCACAAAATGTTGGTCTGAGAACAAAAATCCCCCCAAACAGGCTTCAAGGGGCGAGTAAAAGAAAACTGTACTATGGAGTCCCTTCAAAAAGGTTGTGGCATAAAGCCTCCTGAGACAAT
>CAZLIO010000341.1:0-4817 GCA_964559025.1 uncultured Pirellulales bacterium
CCCGGATTGCCGGGAGGATGGCGGGCAGCATACTGGCGAACATATCAATCAGGAAATGAACGCCCGCAAGCACGAACAACTGCATCCAGTAAAATGTGGTGATTCTTCTATTCAAGTATCAACTGACTGGCACCTCAAACTTGTTACCGGTGAGCTGCTCATAGGCCTCGATGTATTTTTTGCTGGTTTTTGCTCCGATATCATCAGGCAGCTCGACGCCGGGGCCTGATTTATCGAAGTTTATGCCCTCAAGGTAATTGCGAACAAACTGCTTATCGAAACTTTCCTGGTCCCTGCCGGGTTGGTATTTATCGGCAGGCCAGAACCGTGAGGAGTCCGGCGTCAAAACCTCATCAATCAAAATAATTCTGCCATCGATGCGGCCCCACTCGAACTTTGTATCGGCCAAGATTATCCCTTTGCTCTCGGCATATTTGCCGGCCTTTTTGAAGATCTCCGTGCTCTTGTCCCGCACATAGTTTGCCGCTTCGGAGCCGATAATATCCACACATCGCTCGAAGCTGATATTTTCATCGTGCGTTCCTCTTTCGGCCTTGGTGGCCGGGGTAAAAATCAATTCCGGCAGCTTCTGGCACTGAGTCAAGCCGGACGGCAGCTTCCGGCCGCAAACCGTTCCGCTTTCCTTGTATTCTTTCCAGCCGGAGCCGGCCAGATACCCCCGCACGACACATTCAATCGGCAGGACTTCAACTTTTTTAACCAGCATACTCCGCCCGGCCAACTGCTTGGAATAATTGCAAAACGGCTCGGGAAAATCGGCCACATCATCGCTTATTAAATGGTGCTCCACATACGGGCTTAAAAAATCGAACCAGAACTTTGAAATCTGTGTCAGAATAATTCCTTTACCGGGTATGCCGTTAGCCATAACCACATCAAAAGCGCTTATCCTGTCGGTCGCAACTATGAGCAGCTTATCGCCCAAATCGTATATGTCACGAACCTTGCCTCGATTCGGCTGACGACCCGCTATATTAGTCTTCAAAACCGTCTCCATAAAAATCCCTTTCAATCTGTGGCTCGTAGCGAAACAGTCAATTATCAATATTCAGCAACCAATAATCAATTACTTTCCATTCTGTTCTATTCTAAAATTAACATAAGCAAATATTTTTTCTTTGACCCTTTTGATATCTTCGGTGTTTGGCAAAAAGCTAAGCAGCTTTTCCAGATATCCGCGCTGTTTCATTCGTTTCAACGTCGGCGTAAAATTCACGTCATAAACCCATCCAAGCAGGCAAAGCTTCAGGTCATTTAACGTCCGCAGCCGGCTGTAATCTACACACTGGCCACGTAGAAGCTCCTCAACGACTTCAGGCGAGTGCCTTGGTTCATCCGGAAGCTCAAGGTCCAGCTTGAACCCTTGCGGATTGTCCCGGTATTGCTTGTAGTATTCGGTTACCACATTGAGGGCATCTATCTTATCGGCATCGCGTATCAATTTCGAGAGCAGCAGGCATTGGCCGTTTAAATCCGGCGGCAATTCTTTGCGTCCGTGGTATTCAATCGCTTTTTCGATTAATTGTTTTTCCTGGCGGTCAATCCCATCAAGCACGCCGGTCTGCTGCACAACTTCCACTCCTAACCGGCAGTGGTCCACACTTCTGGCGTCGCTATACGTGCGGTATTTGACAAGCTGCTCGAACCGTCCGATGTCGTGAAAAAGGGCTATCGTCTCACTCAGCCGCTTCTGATTTTCCTCAAGGCCCAGCTCACCGGCCAAATACAGCATCTCTTCGCAGGTGCGGCGGCTGTGTTTTTCTTTGAGTTCCAAATTGGCATTGATGACTTCATCGTCGCCATAAAAGCCCGCTACGTAATCATCGAACCAGACCCTGAACTTGTCTAACTGCGTTTGCTCCATAAATTCCTGACTTTCAATAAAAATTCCCGTTGCATATTCCAAAATAGCCTGCATGAGGTATAATACATGCTGAATCGATAATAGTCAAAAGGAGTAAAATAATATGCCAACTGTAAAAGACGTGATTGTCAAAAAGCCTTCCGATGAAGAGGCGGCGGCCTGCAAGGCGTGGCCTACCTGGAAGTGCGAGCCCAGCACCTTCGACTGGGCGTATACGGAAAAAGAAACCTGCCTTTTGCTCGAAGGCAAAGTAACGGTTACAGACGGAAAAGAATCGGTAAGCTTCGGGCCCGGCGACCTCGTGGTCTTCCCCGAGGACCTCGAGTGCACATGGAACGTCCAGGAAGCGGTCACAAAGCACTACAACTTCGGCTAACACCTGTCATTGACCGTAACAAGCACGGGGAATGCTCTGAGCAAGGTTGTCAGATTGTCAGCTTCAATCCCAACTGCGGGTAGGTTCTTTTCTTCAATCCCATTTGATACGATCTGTCCTCATAGATGCTCCAAAGTCATAGCATTTGGCACCATAACATGCCAACCCAACGTGCCGTGTAAGATTCAGGTATTACATGTTTGGCCCACCAGTTCTAAAAAGCAAGCTCCCCACTGATGTAACTTTGCCATCAACAACTTTTACTTCAGTTTTTTCTTGCTTAGGAGAACGAGCGATATTTACTCCCTTCATAGTATCGGGCTGAATCCAGTATTTACCTTCCCGCATTGGCCCAAGTGTAAAGTTGCCGTTCTCATCTGTCAGCGCTCTCGGATTAAAATACGGAGTGTCAAGATTATCCTTGGCAACGGCTTCGACCTCAATATCAGACACAGGTTTACCTTCTGAATCGATTACGCGTCCACTGACAGACCCACCATTGGTCATTTTCAAGGTGAACTCAAACTCATCCGCTGGTTTCGATTCGAACGGTTTACTGACGGCATTAGCCCATCTGGCTTCAGGATCATGAGCACAAAGGTTATATAGGACCTGCTTTCCAGCCGGGACATAACCTCGCCAGTATTTTTCTTCAATACCAAAACGGCCATTCTCGTCAGTTATCATTCGGTAGCGACTATCTCCGGTCAGAGTATGTGGGCGTTCGGCTGGAGTAACATCTACCTCAGCTTTTTCAACGGATTTGCCATCAGGAGAGAGGACAAGGCCAGATAGTTTAACACCTTTTTCCATCTTAATTACAACAACTGGCATATCGGGTATGAGGTCAAATCCGAGGCTGTCTATATTACGCTGCCAACTATATGCTGCTCGATTGTTAACGGGTTTAAGTGTTCCAGGTCCTCCTAAGCACGCATCAGACCACCAGCGACAATAACCCTTTTTCCTGATACTGAAGCTTGTATTACCTGGCATAAGAGATTCCCAAACGGCTAATCCTTTAGAGTCGGTCGTTCTTTGTGAACCTTCTTTCATAGCCACACGGCCAGGGGTACGTGAATCAATCCACAGGTCTACCCCCTTAATCGGCTTGTTTGTTAAACTGTCAACCACCTTGACCTGGAAGCGAATACCTGGTTTCAAAGTAGATGGAAGAGAAACAATCTGACCAGCACCAATGAAAACACTCGACCTGTTAAAGAAACCTGACTCACTGGCAACCTTAACGTCATAGAGACCTGGTTCAACCGGGAAATCGTACGAACCTTTATCGTCTGTCTCGTGTGTAATAGTAATTGGGCCGACACGATAGCCCCGTCTCGGCTGCATTGTCAGCTTATTCTTAGCTAAGGTGATTTGCGTTCGGCCTGCCTGTTCGCCGCTATCGTTGACAAATACCCCTTGCAAAACGGTACTTTGATCCATCGTAACGATGAAACTTTTGCCAATTTCGAAATCGGTCAGCCACTGCGTTGCATAGCCATCTTTATCTACCTTTATATACAAACACCATCTATCGCCAAACCCCGGTATACGGAAAACCCCCCGGCTATCTGTCTTAAATGGATGATTCTCAAGTCCCCGATCGGGATAGACGCTGATGGTTGCACCTGCGACGGGATTGCCATCAACATCGACTACTCTGCCTGCCAGTTCATCCGGGGCTACATTTCCAACGCCTGCAACTTTCGTCCTGGGTGGAACAACAAAACTTAGGATATCAGTCGCTTTCCGGGGATAGAGCGTGGTAGCGGAAAAGACGGGGCCTTCTTTCGGTTGGAAGCACATGCTTATTGTGTAGTCATTTCTTTTTGTTTCCCGATTCATGTCCAGGAACTTTCTTACGAGGATATCTCTGTGATTCACAAGGAGGGAACCATCTGAAAGAGCCTTTTTAATTTGCAAATCTATTTCCCAACCTATAGGGCTGCCGGTGGTAGCGTCTCTGTAGTAAATCCGTATGTAGGGTACATCTTTAATCGGTATGATACGACCTTTTGTGTCTACGACACGTACCACCACCGAATCGGATGGTATTCTATCGTAATCCTCGGTATTTTTGGATTCTGATGATTCATTGCCTTGCTCAACCTCGACCTGCACATCAGGTTTCTGGCCGGGATGGTGCGAAGATGCCTTGAGTTTGAGCCATTCGGATTTCTCTAAGCTGACATGGGCATCATTGTAGAGCACATTTGTTTCTTTACGAGGTTTTTTCAACATCGATTCATCGTAGGCTAAGACGGCATCCGGCGGATCCCCGTATTGCTGATTCCTGCCCAGATAGACAACGTTCCGGTTAATCCAATCAAAAATCTGCTCATCTGCTATATATTTCCGCAAGTCTGATAAATTCGACGGGCACCTACCCTTATGATCATTCGCAAACATAGCAACAGATAAACCTAATTTTTGCATGTTCTTATAAGACAGGCTTTGTCGATTAGCTTGACGCCTTTCGAAGCGCTCTCGCTGCTCTCTGCTCAGATTTTGGTATCCTCCTCCACTGCTCAACTGCTTCGGAGCGCCGCCTTC
>CAZLIO010000342.1:0-4806 GCA_964559025.1 uncultured Pirellulales bacterium
CATCGTTGATTCGACCAGCTTGAGAAGAACCTTGTCCTCCTCAATATTCCCCCGGACAATGCTGCGAGCTGCAATCCCCAGCGATATCATAACCATAAACCAAACGACGCTGAACAGGCCCGCCAATACAAAGCCATTTCGCGAGACACCGGTTGTTTTAGAGGCCAGAGCACGATTTGCATAAGGAGGTATCAGCGTTTCGCCCAGTAGGAAAGCTGCCACAAGACCAACTATCTCAATAGTCGATGTGGAATCGAATCCCGCCGTGGTGGCAGCCGACGCCTCTTTCACAAAATTCGCGGCACTACCATTCAGATGGAACATCAATACTAATAAAAGCATCAAGGGTAATAGAATTGCAAACGCGGAGAATTGAAAGGCGTCTGTTATTACGCTGGCCCGTAATCCGCCGAATGTCGTATATAGTGCCGTAATACCGACGACCACGATGACAGACGACCAATGCGGCAGACCGAATATATTCCTGAGCACATCACCGCCTGCCTTGGCCATAACCGCAGCAAAGCCGGCACATAAGCCAACTGAGATAATGCCCGCCAGGACCTGGCACTTTGGGTCGTATTTCAGGCCTATGGCATCGCCTAATGTGTGGCATCCTTTGAGACGCCTAAGACGAGGGGCAACGAACAGGCCAACCAGGATGTTTTGGGCCGCGTATGCCAATCCTACGCCAAGAAAAAGCAAACCGCTCTTGAAGCCCCTGCCGACAAAGCCGATTGAAAACACAGGTCCCACATAGGTGGCGGCAAGACTCCCGAAAACCAATGCCAGCGGAAGTGCCCTTCTTGCCAATGAAAACTCTTCAAACTCACGAGCAGCGCGCGCACGTACAGCGACAAATGTAAGCACAACCACGTAGGTTACAACAACAGCCACAGATAAGACCGTAGGCACAGTTTCGATCCTGGTTAATTGATGAGTGGTTAATTGGTGAGTGGTTAATTGGTGAGTAGTCAACTCACTACTCACTACTCACCACTCACCGTTAGCGTCTGTTCTGAAACTTTTCTTCTTCCAGCTCATTAATGATTTCGTTCAGCTCGGACTCAGTTTGAATCCACCCAAATCGTGCATCGACAAGAAAAGTACGGTACCACTGAATCAAATTCTTCGCAAAGTCTTCATCCTTGCAGTAAATTCCAAACGATATTTCTCCTGCATGGGAATCCTTTTTTCTCGGTTTTTGCGGGAAGGCCAGAAGAACTGAGCTTCTGGTTAAAAGGAATTCCAAGTCGGAAACCTGACTGTTGTAAATCCTAAGTCTGCCTGATTCTATTGCCTCGGGATACTTACGAAAAAGGAACTGCGCAGCATTCGCAAAATCAGGCACGCTGAGATTCATTGCCCGGTGCACTCTTACATCGCTATATTCTTCTATAATTTCATACAAAGTGCTGAGATAATCCTCTATTGGCTTCCTCTCCCCTTCGAACAACATACATGTCCAAAGCTCACTGTGTCCAGTTGAATCAAGCTGGTCCTGCAGCATTCTCTTGGCAACATTATAGGTTTCGCTTCGGCTGCCTAATACCTTTAGCAGGCGTTCGGTCAGAATTTTCGCCCAGGCCGGCATGTCATTTGGCAGGGACTCAGGAGGACAAACACCAAGACGAGTCAGGAGTCTGAGAAACTGCTTTTGGTCGGAACCGTAGAACCTTCTGCCAACAACGCTGCCCACATTGCCGTCACATTCCATACCATATTGTTTATGGTAACCAAACGACAGAGGGTGCACATCGTAGCCCCTGGCAATCAGCATCTTTTCCAGCTCGCCAATCAACCAGACGGCCTGCTTCTCAGGCGCCTTGTCAATTGACAGATGAACATTTGGACACAGCACAATCGGCCTTTTACCTATCAGCTCTGATAGCGAGGCAAATTCCTCTGCCGCCTCGGCCAGCTCCTGTTTACTATCGTATAGCTCGATACAAACAAATACCACCAATACGTCCTTGAAAACCTTCTTAGGCTGCTGTGCTGAGATTGTTAAAGGGTCTATCCTTGAAGAGGCCTCTTTGTCCTCAAAATAGCAGGATGAACATTGGTAGCAGTCCAAAATCATATTGATTTCTCGGTCTTATCGTCCGTCTTGGTCACCCTCGTGTGTGTACGGCGTTTGCCGGGCGGCGATGCCTTGGATTTCTTCAAACGTGAAGCAATCTCGGCGTCAACGCGAGATATAAACAGGCTCACATTTGGGGCCACGGCCTTGTCGGCGAACCCGACGCTATTAAGAATCCGCGATATCTCTGTAGCATCCCAAAACTCCCATGAAGAAGCTATCCGCTCCGCTTCCTCGCGCGTAAGTGACTTCAAAAACGCCGGGATACAGCCGTCACGCAGGGCACCGGCATAATCAACCAGCAGCTCATGAATTCCTCTGTTTGACTCAGACATTGTCTCTTCCTCCTGCATAAAATACAAAATCAGTTTTCATGATAATAATAACGCAGCATCTTTCTAAGTTTTAAAATTGTTCGATATTCAAGCATTTTCACTGCCCCGACCGTAGTCTTGAGCTCATTTGCGATTGCCCTGTTAGAGGCGCCTTCCATCCAGAGCTCTATAGCTCTTCGCTCCCGGGCCTTAAGCTTGCTTAACGCCTGACGAAGGTTCTGTTCAAGCTCCGACTGTGACACCATCTCAAGAGTACCGATTTCAGGGGCAATAAGCTCTTTCAGATTGCTTTGCGACAGATACAAATTCCGGTTTATTCTCCTATATACTTCCCTTAAGCGTTTCCGCATATAGTACAGATATACGGTTCTTAGGAGCTGTGTTTCGCTGGTAATGTTACGCAAGCGTTCCGGACTTTCCCATATATCGGCATATACATCTTCCAGCACATCCTCACACTCTACCTCGTTACCGAGGTAGCGGTATAAATACTTGCTAAAGATTCCGAATGTAGCTCGCACAAAAGGCTCCATTGCCCGGCGACGGCGTTCAACGTCCGGGTCTGTAAGTCCTTTCAAAGCGTTTCGCAGCCGCTTATCCATACAAAGTCTCGTGCTTCGTTAATTGGTGAGTAGTTAATTGGTGAGTCCACTCACAACTGACCACTCACCGACTTGACGGTTAGTAACACTATTATATCTCAAGCTCATAAGTTCTTCAACCGTCAAGTTATTAAAAGCATAACAGGGACAAAGCGGCCGCTTTAATCCGTTATAATCCACCTGCACGAGCCGTCGCCCGGCTGTCAAAATCCGTATATAGGTCTTAACTGGTCTTCTGTCGGCAAACGGTGATAGTATTCCCCTCTGGTACCGACGTAACCGACTCCGTGCCTTCTGAGCCTTACCTGGCTGACAGAACCGTTACTGTTGGTAATATTGACCGCAACGGTTCTCATTTCCTGACGCATGTAGGCCCTTTCGGCCTGTGCTTTCTGCCTTTCGCTTTCATTGCCTAACATATAGCCGGCCGTGCCGCCAACCGCTGCTCCAATCAAAGTTGCCTCACTGTCACCGCCTGCCAGCTGGCCGATTCCGGCACCCGCCAGCGCACCGATGGCCGAGCCGACCTGGGCGTCGCTCTCGCAGCCGGCAATTAATAACGAGCCGAAGCTCACAGCCGCTACGATTAGAATTGTCATTAGATTCTTAGCCATTTTACATCTCCATTCAAATCTACAAAATCCATTCCTGAATTCGTTTCCATCTATTACCAGCAGGCTTCCGCCGGCTCGAGGTAACATTCGAGCCAGCGTGAGGCCATTATGGCAAAGTCGGCAAAGTCAATTTTGCAGTCGCCGTTAACATCACCAACTGTCCTGGATTCGCAACGTGCAACTTCGGGCCCATCGAGTACCACAGCATAAATCTCCGAGTTTGCGTTTCGGTTGTCCTGCCAAACCACCACGTTACCACTAATGGCAGGATTGGTCTGGTCGTGAGATTCATCGGTGATTTGAAATTCCTTTTGCGTTGTAAGATTATAGCCGAATATGTCCCAGTTATTATTTCGGTTGTCCTGCCAGACGATTATATTGCCGTCTATGTCAGGATTCGTCTGCGAAGATTCGTTCGTGGTAATTGCAAACTCAACAGGGTCATTGGGCTCGGCTCGGCTGAGCCTGTCGAAGTCAGAAATATCCGCAGCGTAAATATCCCAATCGCCAAAAAAGTTGTCCTGCCAGACGACTATATTATCCCAGATGGCCGGGCTTTGCTGGTCCTTTTCAATGTAAGAGACGGCAGCCTCTGCGGGTTTGTTCCTCTGCCAGATGTCGGCAGCATAAATATCCCAATCACCAAAGAAGTTGTCCTGCCAGACGACAGTTGTCCTGTATACAGCAGGACTTTGCTGGTCATGCTCAAACTCGGCGATGGGAAATTCCACCGGATTACTCAGGTCGGTAATGTCAGCGCCGTAAATATTAAAATCCCCCGCGTCACCATCCTGCCAGACAACCGTATTACCGTGGATTGCGGGATTGCATTCATTATTATCAACGACGTCTGAAACTGCAAAAATCTGAGGTTCAGCTAAATTGTTAATATCCGCCACTCGAATGTCCCAATCGGCGGAGCCTTCCCAAACAACATAATCCTGCCATACCACCATATTCTCATAGACAGCCGGGCTGGTCTGGTCGTTGGCATCACCGATGACAAAAACCAACGGCTCACTCGGATTATTTATATCCGCAATATAAATATCGTAGTCCCCGTATTCGGCAACGAATTGCTGCCAGACTATAATATCGCCCCAGATATCAGGCGATTCCTGCTCATCGGTTGTGGGCCAGAGGGCAAATTCCTGCCAGTCGCCCCCCTGGCC
>CAZLIO010000343.1:0-4802 GCA_964559025.1 uncultured Pirellulales bacterium
AACGGTCAGTTTGAGTTAATAAGTCTATTTAGGAATAAAAGCCAAAGAGGTCTGTAAGGGAAAGCCGCAGGTACAACCGGAGCTGCTTTCGGGAATAAGAACAAGCCCACCGGCCGGAATGATGTTAATCCAGCAACCCGGCCGTGTAACTTTGTCGAGCTGACGTGGTCCTCCCTTTGGCCCCAGGTCATACATCCAGGGGTTGCCGCCCCGCCAGAACAAACACCGGGCCGAAGCTGAGATACCCCCGCAGCCGTGTCCGTGCCGGTCGAATTTCCACCCTTCGATTCTTTTGCCTGTCTTGAGGTTGTAAGTATAAGGCCAGGCATAAACTGTATCGTCGATTATTGTCGGGTGACGATTATATTCACCGTGGGCACCATCTATAGCGAGTTCGGTGCTATGGTCCGCTTCCCAGAGAAACTTGCCGGAGCGCCCATCAAAAGCATTATAATAATAATGAATGGAGCGCCCATCGAGTCTGGAGCCGCTTAAAAGAAGTGTATCTTTGGCATAGTTAATATAGACAGGTTCTTCAAAATTGCTGACATCGATTTTTTCTTTAAATACGACTTGGCCGGTTCGGGCATCAAGAGCAACCAGGTTTTGGTCACCTCCGTCAAATAATGTTTTCACAGGTATCCGCCCAAGTTTGTCAGTTAGGGCCTTCGGGCTATTAGTCTCAAGAAAGTATATTCGTCCACCACCAATGGTAATAGTAGTGTTCAATATAAGCCCGCCCTGGTATTTCCAAAGCAGCCGGCGTCTTGCCTTTCGCATTGCGAACAGATAATCACTTACCACTACCTTCATATCTCTGTACCACAGTGAATCGTCAGCTTCATAGCTGGTTTCAGTATAGGAAGCTCCCTGCCTTCGGCCGCTTCCGAAAAATATATTACCTGAGTATGCAACGTAGCCCCACTCGCGCGGCTCGGACCTGATTAGTTGTGGCATTTTATACATAATACGGCGCCGACCGGTCTGGACATCGAAGCCGTAGCATTTGTCTTCCGCGGCCACATACAGGAATTGGTCGTCCACTGCCATACTGCCGCAATCCAGGAATGCCCCGAGCCGACGTGAATTGGGAACATCGATTTTCCACTCGATTGTTCCGTTATAGGCATCGACAGCAAAAACGATGTTATCGCCCGGAGCAAAAAGACGCCCATCCTTAAAAAGGGGCGGCACATTGCGGTGGTGACGGTCAATCATATACCTCGGCCCGGGCCGACCAAACCACTGGACCGCCATATCGCCCTTGACGACTTCGTCTCCACTGCAGGCGGTATTGCCCGGCTCTGCGTAAGTGTGCGTCCATTCGCCTGCGCCTTCCAATTCTTTACGTTTTGTCCAAGCTAAAACAATTTCACCTGTATCGTGTGTTTTCCAGGTATCGAGAAATGGACGCTCCCATTTTTCCAGCTCTTTCCGGTTGAAATTGTTGCCTGGCAGAACAAAAGCAATAATTCCACCATAAGGCCTGAGCATTCTTAAAACCTCGTCCACTGAGGAAGGAAGCTCGCCTGTGCGAAGTGTCTGGTCTGAAATGACCAGATTCGCGAAGTATTTTGTATAGGGCTGTGTTGCAGAATCTTTGTGATGAACAACAACCCTGCCATAGAGTCCTGCTTTGTCGAGAGCATTGCGTGCGGCGGTTACCTGGCTGGAGTCTTTTTCGACTCCCACTATTTTCAGGTCAGTCTTTCGGGCAAGCTCAAACGCCAATCTTCCCTGGCCACAATCAAGTACAAGGCAGTATCCTTTTGTAACTCCGGTTCGTTCGGCTATAAGCTCTGCGGCTTCGGCGTATATTTTCGTCAGATAATCATTCGGATAAGGATTGGTCTGGGTTTTAGCTTTTATCACTTTCGTACCTTTTTTTACGCCGCTTCTAAAACAGTGTATTTGACCCTGGTCCGTACTTACATAAAGACCACCATTTGCCACGCTCAAGCCGAACGCCTTGCCATCAACAGGAGCGGCCCAAATGGCCTTGCCACTATCCGCCTTGAATGCGGCTATTTTGTCCTCTCCCCCTAAGAAAAGAACATCGCCGGCCATAATCATCGAATGTGGATATTCACACGCAACGGTCCATAAGTAACAGTCTTTCATTTTTTTCGACAGCTCACTGATTTGGATTTTGATACTTTGTAACTCTCTGCCCAGTTTCTCTGCTTCGGCTGTATTTTTATCCATCTTCTTGAGCTGCTCTTTGAGCTTGTTAGACTGCTCAGTCAAAATATTTCGTTCCCTCGACAATTCGAGATACCGGCCCCGATGAAAGGCCGAGAGCTTCTTTTCCGACAGCATGTATGCAGTTTGGCCGTTCACTAACATCCTCAAACCACCGAACGTCGCGATTTTATACTGCGTGTCAACCTCAGCGGCATTAAGCTCTTTTGGGCCGCGGCCGGGGCCGGTTACCAGAACGTTTTCCGCCAGCAGCGCGAAGGTTCCGCCGGCACTGGGTAACTGTCCGGTTAAATTACCGTCCGCGCGTGCGAAAATCGCCGGGTTTGTTCGTCCTGTCGGGACATATAGCTGCTTATCCGAGGCTAACATATAGCCCTGCGGTGACACATCCACTTTCTGCTTCCATTTTACCGACCCATTCTCAGCACTGAGCTCGAAAAGAGAAGTCCCCTGATTAGGGAACATGCCGGCGGCACTATATAGATTTCCCTCATCTACCAATATACCCGTTCGTACCGGCCAGGTCGATATTATTCGCCCGTTGCCAGGAATCATACGCTCGGCGTCAGCCGCCCTGTACTTCCATATCAGTGAGCCGTTATCGCGCGAGAGGCAATAGACATATCCATCGTCAGAACCGACGTACACTTTGTTGCCCGAGATAGAAGGGGCCAATCGGACAGGGGCTTCCGTAAAAAACGTCCAGCTTTCCCGGCCGGTCTGCGCGTCCAGCGCATAAACTTTATCATCCGCCGATGAGCCAAAGAATACCATATCACCGGTTCCAACGACGTGAAACGCCCGGTCATAAGTAACTGTGGCCCTCAGGTTGTAGTGGTGATGCCAGAAGTCCTGCTTTGCCGGGAGCGGCCATGCTGGCTCCGGCCGATGTGCCGCCTCGAACACCCAGGATTCGCTCAGGGGCAGCTCCAATTGCTCAGAAGTAACACCACTTCTGTGGTTGTCATGCATAAAGGTAGGCCAATCATCAGCTTTGGTGGCTCCGGGATTAAAAAGAATCACAAAGTAAAGGGTAAACAAAGAAACATACTTGTACATCCGGTACTCCTCATTTCAAGACACTTGAAAAACGTGACACAACTCAATTTTCTAATAGAATAACAAATCAGAATTGAAGATGCCAGTATATTGCTTTCTGCTGAGCATGCTTTTCAGACAAGGTTATTTTGTGAGCAGATCCACCATCAGATTCCAGAAGCGTTTCTCATCAATGGCCAGGAGGATGCGGGCCTTTTGAGTACCAGCGGGTCCTTGTTTGTGATAGCCAAGGCTTCGACCGTAGTCCAGGTTATAATCTGAATTGACATCGTCACGCCGAGCAGCTCTATATCCGGATGCTTTGCGAGCATCATCATTGACACTCCGTCGTCATACAAAACAACCATATCGCTGTCGAGAATGACCTTCTCTTTAGCTCCGGCGACAGAGCACAGAGCTGCAAGCAGCAGAGCTGCTCCAACAAGCACAATACCCAAGTGTTTCATTGTAAACATGGTCTATTGATAACTAAGTCAATAATATTCTTCTTATTCATATTTACGATAGTTTTCTTCTTACGGATTTAATTATTGAGCACTGAGTTGAGTGGTACGCTCTTCCATACTTTGCCGGAATCACCTGTGTAAATGTCTGCGTTGATGCCTGTGTCTGAGACATTAATGACAGCATATCCGGGAAAATCCGCATATTCGAAAAAAGCTATATATGGTTTCTCATCTTCAAGCATTTTTTGCCGTTGTTCCTTTGTATCAGGCTGAAATTCAGGCTCGAGCTCAACAAGACGACCGCCATAATTCTTAACGCCTTCAAGATGATTTTTCACTGATATTTTGGGTGAGCTGATAACACTGTTCATACTGAACTGCACAAAAGTGCCCCTCGAAGTTCTTCTTGCCAGAACAACATACTTGTGCAGGTGGGCGGTCAGCAGTATTACTTTATTTGCGCCCAGTATATTTAAGAATCTTTCGCGAACATCTTTCTCTTTCTCTCTTGAAAAAAGATGCCACGTGGACCTTGCATTATAAGGGACTGCAGGAGGATGCATTACAACAAACACATGTCGATGTCTGTTTAGTCTTAAAGTTTTCTCCAGCCAATCAAGATTATTATTGTGATATGCGTCGAAAAACACAAATAAATCCGGCCCTTCCATAAAATAGAAAGATGCAGAATCTATTTTCTTTTTACATTCATTTGATAACCAAGGCAGCATAACATTGTCAAAGGCCTCCCTTGCCCCGGGGCCGGTGATATCGTGATTGCCCTTGGCGGCTATAAATGTAGTCTTGGGTATATAATTACGAACACACTTTAAGGCATCCTTGAATTGAGTCTCTTGAAGTGCACGGCTGCCGCACAGTCCCTCGGTAAGATCTCCACCCTGGACAATCATCTTTATTCGGCCATCACTGGATTCTATAACAGTTTGGATTCGCCTTAGAAGACCGGGCGTATGTTTTTCCGTAATCCTGACATAGTCCTCTATCTGCCTGATATCATTTGGCTTATTTGCCTTCACCCACTCAAAATCATGATGGCTTCTTTTATCGAAATGTATGTCACCAAGATACACAAAT
>CAZLIO010000344.1:0-4786 GCA_964559025.1 uncultured Pirellulales bacterium
TACAAATGTACGATATTATGTTGTACATTTGTAAAATACAATTGTAAAAGGAGATTATTATGACACAGAAAAAGTTACCGGCTTTAAGCCCATCGGAGACTGAGATTTTAAGATTAGTCTGGCAGCTCGACAAAGCAACCGTGCAGGATGTCTGCGACAAGCTGCCTGCAAAGAGGAAAATAGCTTACGCAACGGTCCAAACCCTGCTGCGTCGGCTGGAAAAGAAAGGCTATCTGAAGCACCACATTCGGGGCAAGGCCCACGTCTTTTTCGCCGCGGTCAAAAGCGAAAATGTCATAAAAAGGTCGGTCAATGACTTTCTCGACAGGCTCTTCGGCGGCGACCCTATTCCGCTTATGCAGTACTTGGCCGAGCACGGGAAAATCGACGCCGGCGATATCGAGAAGCTGAAAAAATTAGCTGAAAAAAATAGCTAATAATTTTAGTGGAGTGGTAATAATGGAAAACTATTTAACGCAAATCACATATTATCTGCTGACGCAAAGCTGGCAGATAGCAGTCCTGGTGGTGGTAATAGCAGCGGCAACGTTGCTGCTGAAAAATAAAAGTGCACACATTCGCTACCTGCTCTGGCTGATTGTCTTAGCTAAATGCCTCGTGCCGCCTTTATTTACAATACCTCTGGCGGTTCTGCCGCAAGAAAGGTACACTGAGCCTGTTCCAATATCACCGGCTCCGATGCCGAGAGTGGCCTTCGAAGCAGCGGATATGGATATAGCAAAACCTACCTTATCAACATCAACGCCGGTCGCAATACCATCCAGGCCGACTGTTACAGAAAAACTTGAAAGGCTCACTATGCTTCAATGGCTCGCTTTGGTCTGGATTATTGGAGCAATTGTATTCACGATTGCTGCTTTGATAAAGGCGCTGCGGACCAATTTTTGGCTGTGGCAGCAGCGAAAACAGCTTCCGGTCGAAATACAAAGCGGGATTGAGGACTTATTCTACAGCCTTGACTTCAGGACTTTTCCGAAGGTCTGGTTGGTTGAAGGTATAGGCCAGCCGTTTGTATGGGGACTGCTGCGCGGCAGTATTTATCTACCGGCCGATTTTGTTAAAGTCAATAGCTCTGAGCATCGCAGAAGTGTCTTAGGCCACGAGCTAAGCCATTTTTTGCGTTTTGATGCTGCGGTCAATATTCTGCAAATAATCGCCCAGGCGGTATTCTGGTTCCATCCTTTCGTATGGTGGGCGAATAAAAAAATCCGGGCTGAGCGTGAGAAATGTTGTGATGAAATGGCAATCGCTCGCCTGGGCGCTAAAGCCACAGATTACAGCAGTGCGATTGTGAATATATTGATATCCGAGCACAAATCGACCCGGCCGGTTCCATCGTTGGCTGTTGCCGGGCCAGTGAAAAATATTGAAGAAAGGATAAAAACCATTATGAAACCAGGAAAAAAATTCTACAAACATCCAAGCTTGATAGCAACAACAGCCGTGTTTACATTAGCTCTGTTGACAGTTCCGACCACGCTTATACTGTCAGCCAAGGCACAATCTAAGGCCGCAAACCTTTCACTGCGCCAAGCTGCCGCTACCGGCAACATTGAGCAAGTTAGACTGCTCATTTCAAGGGGTGCCGACGTCAATGAAAGAGGAGTCTGGGGAAATACCCCACTACATTATGCCTCCATGAGAGGCCATGCAGAAGTGGCGGAGTTGCTGATCAGCCGTGGGGCATACGTCAATGCCCCCGATGGTCGGAATGCGATGACACCTTTGCACTGTGCCGCCGCGAGTGGGAACAAACAGACCGTCGAACTCCTGCTGAGCAAAGGTGCCGATATCAACACAAAGAATAGAGCTGGCAGGACGCCCTTGTTTGAGGCTATGAAAAGCCCGGAAGCGGGGCGTAAAGAAATAGTTGAACTTCTGGTTGCAAAAGGAGCTAAAGTTCCTGCTATGCACCTTGCTGCTTACATGGGAGATATAGAAAAAGTAAGAAAGTGCTTACAAGATGGGATAGACATAAATTCACAAGAAAATTTTTGCTGCACAGCTTTGCACGCTGCAACTAACGGAGGCAAGAAAAATGTCACGGAGTTTCTTATCGGCAGAGGTGCTAATATCGATGCGAGAGACACCTCTGGTATGACGCCTCTATACTATGCGGCTATTCACAACTGCGAGTATATAGTGGATTTGTTATTGTCCAAGGGGGCCGATGTTAATGCGAAGCATGAGTATAATTTCGTCTTGCTTAACTATGCTATCTGGGATGGAAGTAAGGATGCTATTAAGCTGCTCATTAGCAAAGGAGCTAATGTCAATGTAAAAGATGACGATGGTTTTACCCTGCTCATCTGGGCGATCTGGTGGAGTGACAAAGACATGGTGGAATTACTCATTAGCAACGGAGCTGATCTCGATACCGAGGAGGATAGTTATGGTTGTACAGCGCTGTACTGGGCGGCTGTGCAAGGCAGTAAAGACCTGGTTGAGCTACTCATCGCTAAAGGTGCTGCTCCTCTCTCTGCCATGCATTCAGCAGCATGCGCTGGAGACCTGGCAAAGGTGAAGAGTCTTGTCAAAGAGGGCACCGATGTAAATACAAAGGGTAAAGGCAGCGGCGACGAGACGCCACTTTTCGCGGCTGTTTTTGCAGACCATAACGATGTTGCCAAATTCCTCATTGCCAAAGGTGCAGATGTCAATGCCAAAGACAAGAGCGGCCAGACGCCCCTGCACCCTGCGTGCGAACACGGCAAGAGGAATATGGTAGAATTGCTCATTGCCGAAGGTGCAGATGTCAACGCAAAAGATTACGGAGGCGCTACGCCCCTCCACCGTATGTTCTATTCCGGTCGCGCTCGCTTGGACATAGCGGAACTTCTGATCGCCAAGGGGGCTAATGTGAATGCGAGGTTAACTAGCAACGGGTCGACACCATTGCATCGTGCAGTCGAAATCGGACACACGAAAATTGTGGGACTTCTCATTGCCAAAGGTGCGGATATCAACGCACAAAAGAGCGAAGGTGAGACGCCACTGCACATAGCATGCAAACTCGGTCACAAGGATGTGGTGGAACTGCTGATTGCCAAAGGCGCTAATATGAACGTCAAAAACAATAAAGGTCAGACGGCGTTGTCAGTGACAAAGGAGCAAGGACACGAAGAAATCGTCGAGCTGTTGCGCAAGCACGGGGCGAAAGAATAACTTGATGCTCAATGCTCGTTAATAGTTCAACGGTGATTAGTGAGCGGAGGATATCGGAAGGCATAAGTAATAAGTGCATCAGGCGTAGTTACACAAGTCAGAAGGTATGTACTCTTATGGGCTTTGTTTTGGCATGGCGGTGGCTTCGATTTCAAATAGGAGGTCGGGGCGGCAGATATCGCAAATGGCTGTTAGCCACGGCCAGTTAAGGGTGCCTTTGGAAGCGTTGAAAATCTTCTCGACCTCGGTTGTTTTACAGTAGGCGACCACCTGCACTACATCCTCATCCCTGCAGCTCATATCGGCCAGAACGGCCCGGACGTTTTCAATGGTCGTTGCTATCTGGCCCGAGGCATCGCCGATATGCGTAGTAGCTCCATCGGCGTCGATAGAGGCGGTTCCGGAAACAAATACCGTTTTCCCGGCCGGGGTAACTGCGCTTGAAGCCCGTGAGAAGGCCGAGCCGTACTCCAATGCACAGTGCTGTTTTCCCACGGCCTGTAGGAACTGGATGGAGTTCTGCGGTTCTAAAACCGCTGTCAGGTCCATTGCACAGTGGCTGCCGTCAGATGGGCCCAGTCCGATGCCGGTACTGGCCGGCATTGATTGGCGGGTTCCGGTTCCGATAAGCCGGCGTTCGGTGAAAAACTCAGTTCTGATATGATTGAATTCGTCATACCACAAAAGAATGTCCTTTAGCCACATCCATGTTCGCGGCACCGAAAGGAAATCGACCCCGAATTGCTTTAGTGCAGATTCGGCCTTTTCCATCATAGCCTGGGCTTGTTCACCTGCTTTCGCAGGTGTAAACTTGGCCTGTGGGGATTGGGGGGCGGATATATTCGAGAGTGTAAGATATGCACAGGATTCCCGCAAGGCGTGGTCCCGACCTGAAACGCGAAGAATTCGTCCGCAGCCGGTTTGGTCCAGACTAATCACCTCCGGCCTGCTGTCGCTGCTGATGGCGTGGACCTGCACCCCGGCGATAGGGCCGAGCAATCCTTCTTTGGCCACCAAAAAGCTCGGGGCTACTCCATCATCAAGGTCGGCATAGGCCTGGGAGCGTGCTCGGCTGAGGGTTTCCATTACGCCTTGACCTGCAAAGACCCTTTCGGCGAAAATATGTGCCTTTTTTGAACGGAGTATGTCGGAAATGCCGGAAAAAATCTCCTGGGCCTGGCTCTGGGCGGATGCACTTTCGGCGGGCACTGCTGAAATATAGATTTCAGCGGCCGAAGCCGATTCGACGCTACGTGTGTCCAGTTTTACAGTCATTTTTTACCTTAATACCCACAACTGCGTTATAGGGACCCCGCCTTGCCTGCACCTGTGCTTTGGGTTCCCGCAAGGCGGGGTCCCTCCTGCAAAGGTAGTCGCAGGTACAGGTGCGGGAACCCAAATCTTTGCCTTTTACAGGGCATATTAAATATCGTTAATAGAAAAATCAAGCTTAATCCCGAATCTAAGTTTTTTCCTTTTTTTCGGGTGTGGCCGGATATTTTAGCAATCGATTTTAAGCTCATTTTGGCCTTTCGGAAATTGGTTTTTAAATTGCTTTGTTTTTTCGTGCCGGAAGGCGGTTTAATTATCATAATACTAT
>CAZLIO010000345.1:0-4785 GCA_964559025.1 uncultured Pirellulales bacterium
TTATTGATGCGTGCAAATGCACAGGCCATTGGTGTGCTGAAACACTGTCTTCGTCAGGCGCCGAGGGCACGGCAGCTCAGAACTATACTGCCTGAACCAAAGCTGCTGGAAAGGTGTGGTAAGTATGGATACTCTGCAGCGAATTTAGCGGCCTGTATTGCAATCCTGCTTCTTATGAAGATCAGCGTTTTTTCCTCTGTGGATAAGTTCCACGCTGAGGCCCAAAAAGTCATCAAGCAGTATTATGCCAGGCAGGTGGGTCAAGGCCTTGCGGATGAGATCTTTCCAGTAATAGATACTCTCCCAAAATAAAGGTTTTGGCGGCCCGGGGATTCGGTCGGTTTGGATCTTGTCGTCATAAGTACCGGCTCTCAATATTCAAATGTGGAGAATGAGTTGAACTATGATCTGGACAATCACAAAAAAAGAGTTCCTGCTGAACCTGATGACATTCAAGTTTACTGTCGGAACGATACTCTGTGTTGTCCTGATGTCTGTGTTTATGCCTGTTCTTGTTAATGATTATCAAATGCGACTGCAAGAGTACAACGAAAACGTAACCGATAAGCAGGCCGATTTACAAACCGCCAAGGTTTATATGAATATTAATATGGGGGGACGTTACATGGTGCATCGGCCACCCTCAATACTATCGGTTTTCAGCAAAGGTGTAGAGAATCAACTGGCAAGCTCGGTCAAAATAGAAACAAACACAGTCCCCGGGCTAAGTGCCCGCTCAAGTGAGGTTAATCCGTATCTTTCTGTTTTACCAACTATGGATATATCCCTCATTTTCAAAATTGTCGTAAGTGTCCTGGCACTTCTTGTGGCCTGTGATGTAATATCGGGCGAGCGTGAACAAGGAACATTGAAGCTGATATTGTCGGGCACCGTAGCTCGACATCAAGTTTTGCTCGGCAAATTGCTGGCAGGACAGCTAACTTTGCTTGTTCCCTTGACAATCTCATTTTTAGTAGGGCTGTCGATACTATTGTTTTCACCTATGGTCGATTTGACCGCATCGGATTGGGCCCGCATCAGCTTAATATATGTTGCTTCTGTAATCTTTGTTTCAGCGATATACAATATTGGATTGTTCGTATCAACTTTAACCAAGAGGCCCGCAATCTCTCTTATTGCCGGACTGTTTTTCTGGATTGTCTTCATTATGGTGGTTCCCAATGCAGCCGTTTACTTCGCATCACAAATCGCCCCTCTTGAGCTGGAAGAGAAAGTGGACAGCCAATTGGAGTTAATTATGCAAGAAAGGCAGGCTGAGGTGAAAAAGATACGGGAAGAAATTCCTGGGCCGGGGGGTAATGAAGTATCGAACTTTTATGACGATTTTCAGTTTTATGTTTTAGTATGCGACAAGGAAGGGATGGAATGGCGCCGAAAGTATCATGCTGCCTTGAGTCCTCTTTACATTAAGTATGCCGATAAACTCTGGCAAATAGAGCACCTTCACTTTAAATCATTGCTCCAGCAGAAGCAGTTGACCAATAATTTTTCGCGAATTTCGCCCATTTCAATGTATGACTACATAATGTCTAATCTGGCCGACACGGACACAGCCAGTTGTCAATACTTTATAGACAGGGCCAAAGCACATAGGGAAGAAGTCATCGATTACCTGCGATTGAAAACCGATCGCTTCTCTTCGGCATCTTATTTTACACAATGTACCGAAGCCGATATGGTTGTGTACCAGGAATATTTAGATGGAAAGATTCTGGAGGACGATTTCCAGAAATGGAAGGAAAAGAAAATAGCACAAATGATCCCACTTGACCTGCGGGACTTTCCACAGTTCATTTACCAGCCGAGCGTGGCAAAAAGTTTCAACAGAGCCATCCCCGACCTGGCGCTGTTATTCTTTATCGGCGTTCTATTTTTCGTCTTATCTTTTGTCACATTTTTGAAATATGACGTCAGATAAGATAAAGTAAACTTTGGAGATATATCAATGATCCGACATATCATACGAAAAGAATTACTGGAAAATCTTCTAAGTTTGCGTTTTGTCCTGTCATTGCTGTTAATCATCTGCCTTTACGCAACGATTGGTTTTGTTTTTGTAAGTAAATACACCCGGCAAACGGATGATTACTGGAAACGCACGAACGAAAATATAGCAGCTTTTAGCGAACGAGCCGATCAGCTTTATAAGCTGGCATTCTATGAACAAGAAATATGGAGAAAACCAAGGCCTCTTTCGCTCTGCGTTGAAGGATTCGAAAGATACCTTCCCAATTACTTTAACTCATCTCTATTCAGAACACAGTTGCCCGAGGTACGAAGCCGTAGTAACTTTTTACTTCCTAACTTCTGTGATATAGACTGGGTCTTCATAATCTCCATACCTCTCAGTTTTGTAGTTCTGCTTTTTACTTATGACAGTTTCTGTGGTGAAAGACAAGCAGGTACGTTGCGCCTGATATTATCAGGAGCAATTCCAAGACATCAGGTTTTCCTTGGCAAATACTTCGGTGCGGCTTTCACCTTAGCGATACCTCTGTTGATGGGGTTTTTGATTAACCTTATTATTGTTATTTCTTCCGATATAGTTAAGTTGGGGTCCGGAGAGTGGTTGAGAATCATTGGAATCGCACTTATATCATTTCTATATCTTTCCATGTTTCTGCTATTGGGGATGTTTGTATCCAGCAGAACGGCTCATTCAACCAACAGCATAATCATTCTTTTACTTGTTTGGGTGTGTTTGGTTATATTGCTACCAAGGTTAGGCAGAATCGTCTCTGATATGTATTACAAATCAATGTCTCATGCGGAATTTCAAAAAAAAATAGTCGAAAACAAAGACCAAATTTTTAGTGAGATGAGATCTGGTAAATATGGCGAGAAGGCCTTCGAATTTCACCCTGACCGCAATCATCCATCGGTTAATCCCCCCGCGGCGGTTCGGTTCTGGAATGCTTTCTCAGCTTCTGTAGGGCAAGTTTATGAACAACATCACAACCAGATGTTAGCTCAGGCCTTTGCAGGACGAAACTTTGCGCTTGTATCGCCAATGGTAATCTATCAACAAGCGTCTGAGATAATTGCCGGCACGGGGCTCAATCGCTGTGCCAGTTTATATCAACAAATCAAAAGATACCAGGAACAATTGAAGGAATTCATCATCAGCGAGGACCAGAAAGACCCTGATAGTCTTCACATTCTTTTCGATTTTAATTATGCAGTTGATAGTTGGCGTGCAATTTCAAAAAATCCTGTTGATTTTGATACTGTGCCGAAGTTTCAGGAGCGAGACCTTTCGCTGGGTCAATCCGTGAAACTGGCCATCTGGGATATTGGGTTGCTGGTACTTTTCAACCTGGTTTTCTTTGCAGCGTCTTTTGTATCATTTTTGAGATATGACGTGCGTTAGACAAACGTCAGTGAACAAAAGCCCTCGGACATATCAAACTCAATCAAAATGAAAAAGTTGTGCTTCAATGTTTGAAGTTTTGGGGGACTTTCCATGTGTTAAGCCAACATGAAAACTGAGGTACGCATTTTACTCAAAGGCAAAACAGAATTTTGTGAAATTTTAGCGGCTTTGCGGCCCAAAAGGTCTGAAAAAGGCCGAACTAATCAAGCTCGGCCTGTTTTCGCTGATGATATACACAAATCACTTTTTGACCTTGAATTCGTACTGATGGAATGTGACTTTGTCAATATTCTTGGCTTGGCCTCTTAGGACGAAGCCGTCAGCGGTTTTAGCGTATTGGAAAGACTTGCCGGTGTACGGGTCACTGGCAACCCCTGAAGGCAATGACTTTGGTAATCTGCCGGTGGCTGCCTTTGTCAGATAGACCTCTACGGCTGTCCTAATGGCGTTCGATGTGGCTTCCAAACGCACGTGCTGAACGTAGATTCTCTGCCACGGGGGTGCACAGGCAACGGTCAGGGTAGCATCGGGGTTTTCGCCAAATTCCTTCGAGGGTTTCTCATCCAGCCACTGAAGCATGGAATACGCTTGCGCGTACGGCAAGTCAAAGGCCGAAATGACATCAGCCATATATTGATTCCAGTAGATTCTGTTCCTTTCAAAAAACTGTTCATCAGCAGTCGCAATTCTCTGAAGAATCTTCTCTTTGAAATCCCCGTCGTCAAGGCCGGAACGCACTACATTGCCAATTCTCTCTGGAGACATAGAGATGATTCCAGCTTCGAGTTTCCAACGAAGGGCGGGTTTCACCGAATACGGCTGCTTGTCGAACTCGGCGAACTCGTCTCGTAGCCAGGTCAAGGTGTCTATGTCTTGTGGCATCTCCGATAGGAATCGGGTGGTAAGATACTTATGGGTCGCGGCATTGATGGCGGTACCGACAAGGTAGCATACGATTGGACGTTCATTCAGGTGACGCGCCATCCTGTATATACTGATGCAGCGAGCCAGTGCTTTTTTGTAATCGCCTCTGTCGGCCTGCATTCTTGCCTCAGCGGCAAGCAGCGCGAATATATCTCTGGCCTTATGATGAGGGGGCAGCAGTACTTCCGTGCCCTGGGAGTAGTCTAATCCCCAATCGCAATGGTCTATCCGAGTGGCATCGAGAATAATGTCTATGATTCTGTGATTCTTCTTCAGGAATTCCTCTATTTTTTCGTTTGATTCAATATTGCCCTTCCAGTAATCCCACAGCATGGGAACAAAGTCAGGGGGCTCATACAACATAAAGGCCTTGTAATAAAGCACCGCTGCGTTATCTGGCGGGTATGCAAAGGCTGATGGGGCTGATACAAGTAGTACCAAAACTGCGAATATCGCCGTTGTTATTT
>CAZLIO010000346.1:0-4774 GCA_964559025.1 uncultured Pirellulales bacterium
TACCGATACCATGTCCACAGTAGGCGCGTACTACACTGTAACCATGTTCTTTTACATACGTTTCAATAGCACGGCCGATATCTCTAATCAGAGCATTTGGTCTAATAGCAGCAATTCCGCGCATCATAGACTCGTAGGCAACAGTCAAAAGGTTTTGAGATGCCTGGTTGACCCTGCCTACGGGAACGGTTTCAGAGCAATCACCATGTAGGCCGTTTAGAAAGATGGTAACATCTATGTTAACAATGTCGCCGTTTTCCAACGGTCTATCATCGGGGATCCCATGACAGATAACCTCGTTGACGGATGTGCATACACTTTTGGGAAAACCGTTGTAGTTAAGCGGACTTGGATACCCGCCCTCAGCAATGCACGCCTCATGAACGATAGCGTCGAGATAATCGGTGGTAACACCCGGACGTACGGCCTTTATGGCTTTGTCCAATACCCGATGTGCAGCATGGCATGTACGCCGCATTTGTTCGATTTCTTGGTCGCTTAATTTACTTTGCACTGAAGATTCTTGTTCGCCGCCACCGGTTTCAGCATAATCCGGACATTTAATATTAGCAGGAACAATACGTGCCGGACTGACTCGTCCCTTGGATACCAAATGCTTCGATGCTATTGGTACGTTGATAGATGCTTGAGATCTTTCGTCAAATCTATCCTGCTCCATGTGGCATTTTTTGTATTTTTTACCACTACCACACCAGCAAAGATCGTTTCGGCCAAGTTTTTTTTTCATTGCTTTCGCTTTCATAATAGCTTTACTGCAAATAGGTCACGCAAACTCGTTAGTTGGGCATGGTCCGCATGCTCTGTCTCCATTGCGTGGCTCGCATAGGGTCAATGCCAAAAGCAGAGCCAGGGAAAAGAGTACCAGCCCCAATACTAATAACCAAAAATATCCCATCGTGTCAGCAATCAAGCCGCCGAGCAGGGGCATAAAATAAAGCGGCAAAAGCATGGTGCCTTTGATTGCCACCAGCAGTACACGTGTTTCAGCAGGCCCGATTTCCAGTATGTACCCATTGTAGCCAAGAATAAGAGCGCTGGAAGCGAGACCTGTAACAAAGAAGACCAATGAAAATAAGAAGACATTATGCGCAAAAATGCTCATCACAAGCGATGTAATCGCTGTTATTATGCCTACATGGATAAGGATTCTGGTGCCGATTTTATTTCCCATGGGCATCCATAACAGGTTGCTCAACATACTTCCCAGTTTCATGCAGACTATAAAAATCCCCACCCATTTCAGCGGGATATGCCGACTTCGCGTTGCATAAAGCGTCAGAAAAGGCATAAAAAGTGCGAGTTTAGATGTCAAAAGCTCAATTATAATCAATCTCTTTAGCACAGGGTAGGTTTTGAAAACTTTTAAGCATTCACGCCAGAGTGAAGGCATAACATCTGTAGATTTGCCTGGTGAATCACTTGGAAATTTGAACATGGACATAGCTGTATAGGCAACAATCAGTGTCACAAAAGAGAGCAGGAAGAGAACACCAAAGTTTCTCGGCCAAAGTATTTTATCACTGCCCAGTACAAATTTGACAAGAAAACCTGCCATCATAGCCATAAAGCCGCCGAAAAACAGCCGCCATCCGAAGAAACTGCTCCTTTTTTCCGGTAGAATTGTTTCACTTATTATCCGGTTGAAAGGAAGCACAGCTATGCCGCCGGCAAAGGAGTATAGACTTACAAGTATGATAGATGCCCAAAGAAGTGAAACACTCTGTTCGGAACTCATAAGAGCCAAAATGCCTAACAGCCCCCATACGCCACATCGCGTCCAGATTCCTCCAAGCATTAAAGGCCTTTCTGTATGGGGACGACGCCGTAGAAGACGGGACATCAGCAATTGCGGCAGTACCGTAGCGGCCTGCATTAATCCCACTGTTAGCCCGATGATTAACTTTGACGATGTAAAACCGGCTAAAAAAAGAGGAAGCAGGGCAAAAGGCTCGGCAAAAGCTTGCGCCATATTGAAAAAAGTACCGTGAACGATGCCAGCCAGCATGTTTCTTTGCTGATATGAATGGGGTTTTATTTCTTGAGTATCTTGCATAGAAGCCATACTGATTCAGACTCGCTCAATATTTTTTCGGTTAATCTGCATTTACGGATACCTCATATATTAAACGCTTGACCACACAACCAGGTTTTCCAATCCCGCGGCCAATGGCTTCACCGAAGGTTTTAATGCCCTCCTGAACTCCAATAGGCCCTTCACCCACCGGTGCTGTGCCAAGTCCAAGGATAGAGACCTTCTCCTTGGTGCGCCCGAGTATGCGTTTCGGCAAATTAGGGACAGGTTGGGCGGATACCTGCTGCCCAATGGCAGCGAGGGCCGGCCCTGCACCTGTGCAGCCGACCCTTTTCAGAAATTCCCGCCGGCGCATTCCTTGCCCTGCCGTGACAATTCGCTGCCGGTCAAAGCAACACGTGGTTTGTGAATAACATCATCTTTCATAATTACTTCTCCACAACAGCTCTTTTCTGAGCACCATTTTTCAAAACGAAGGAATTTTTTGCAGCGGTAAGCTGGTTTCCAATTAAAAGAATGCCTTTCGTAGTTTTCCCCCTAAGTTCGAGAAAGCTGCCTGTTCCAGGGTGTGCCCTGCATCCGTGGATAAAGGCATCTTGTACGTTTTCCATCCGGACGACCGGCTCATCTGCTCGGGGATTCGTCGTTTTGATTCCATTCAGTTCAAAATTTTTACAGTTCCTGAACTCGAAAGCGGGACCTTTGTTGGTATTGACCTGCACGTTTTGCAGTTCAAGGGCCACAGTACTGTCACATAGTAATCCTACCTCGGTTGAGGCCACCACGTCAGTTATACGCAGTCCCTGTATCGGCATTTCGGGCAGGCCAAGGATTTTTGCCATACACGGGGAGTTCTTGATAGTAAAGTGGCTTATGGCAATGTCACGAAAGATTGGTGTCCGTTGTGAAACAGGCTCAGGGTCGGTCTTTGTGTAGAAAGTCGTGATGTAAATCGGCTCTCTGACGTTTTCGACCACAAAGTTGGAGAAGCGAATGTTTTCCACGACGCCGCCACGGCCCCGTGTGCTCTTGATACGGACAGCACGGTCGGTTCCCACACAGACGATATTGCTGGCGGTAACATTGCGGACATCTCCTGACATTTCGCTGCCGATGACTACGGCGCCGTGGCCTTTATACATTACACAATTGGTAATGGTGACATTCTCCGTAGGCCTGCCCTTCAATCTGCCCTCTTCATCGCGTCCGGATTTCAACGTGATGCAGTCGTCGCCTGTGTCGATAAAGCAGTTCGAGATTCGCACATTCCGGCAGGACTCGGGGTTCACGCCGTCGGTGTTTGGGCCGGATTCGGGATTGATAATCGAAATACCATCCACTACGAGATTTTCACAACCAACGGGATGGACTGTCCATGATGGAGAATCGACAATGGTAACTCCCTGGAGCAGTACGTTACGGCAGCGGTATAGGTTAATTACCCGCGGCCGACCATAGGTAAGAATCTTTTCCTGGCCTTTTTTGTTGTTCTTATCTTTTCTCAAAGCCTCCCACCACGGCTTGCCCTGACCGTTTAGAGTGCCCCTGCCGGTAACGGCGATGTTTTCAAGGTCTAGACCGGTAATCAGGCTCGAACGTTTTGTGTCATCAGATTGTATCCGCCAGTGTGGTGTAAACGGTGGAAAATCCTCGAAGCTGGTGCTCGCCAGCAGTGTTGCGCCTTCACCGATGTGCAGCGTTACGTTACTCTTGAGAAAGATTGCGCCCGACAGATACTTTCCTGCGGGAAAATACACCGTTCCACCTCCCGCAGCGGCGCAGGCATCTACGGCCTTCTGGATGGCCTCGGTGCATAGGGTTTTCCCACCCCCTACTGCACCGTAATCGACTACGTTGAAAAAAGTCAAACTGTTAGTCGTCTGGGCAGCAGATACGTTTGAAACAAGGATGAACCCGGCAAGAAGTAACAAAACTGACATACAAACTTTTCTCATGGTTGTTCTTTCCTTATAAAGTCCATCGCTTACTTTGCTTCAATCAACAGGACCCAGTCATTGCGGTCGGCAGTCTTAAAAGTCTGTGAGGATTTTTCGACCTTACCGGCATCAAGCCAGCCACCGGTACGGGGATGATACCAGCGAGCGGTTGCGTTTTTATTTAGTGAATCGGTTTTTAGAGTGACGGAGCCGCCTTCAGGGAGATAGACTACCAGCAAGTCCCCTTCTTTTGATTTTGCTGCTGCGATGAATTTCGAGGCATCTTTTTTCCCCGGCTGTTCGGTGAGAGTTTCCGGTGCAGGGACCAGCCGCCACCATTCGATTGATTTGAAGAGCTGGTGCAGGTATTTCATGCTTAATGCGCCGGGAAGGTCCTTTGCGATGTACCATGGTGAGCCAAGGCCGGTGCTGATGTGGTCAGCGGGGGCTTGTACTTTTGTATGCCAGCCCCAGATTCCCTGACCGCCGTAGGTTACGCCTGCCGTGGGAGAGACCAGCAAGCTCCAATAAGCGGCGCGGCGGACCGAATGGTCGTTGTGGACTTTTCGATAAGTGTAGCCATTGTGCGCTTCGTAGTTGGGCTCGATATTGATAACGGGCAAATTGGGTTTGTTGTTCCATTCCGTGCCGGGCGGTCCCTGGTTAAGCCAGCGGAAGGTTTTTTCATCGTCACCGTGTCCGCTCTGGTAACCGATGAAACTGAACCACGGCTCATTGCGAAATTCCTTGCCGACCCAGCTTTTTCCCCTGACGTGCATGGTCG
>CAZLIO010000347.1:0-4765 GCA_964559025.1 uncultured Pirellulales bacterium
ACTCCTTGACTCCGGGAAAGACCTCAGTGACACTTTTACCTATCAGCTCTTCTTTTTTGATGTGGTCTATCTCTTCGGCCGCCGGGTTAAAATCCACAAAAACAAAATCTTCGCCGTCGTTTCTCGCTTCGTATATCGCCACTCCGCTGCAGACATTGTCGAACAGGGCCTTAAATTTCGCCTGATGTTCTTTCAGCTCGTCCTCGGGATGCTGCTGACTGCCGCAAAGCTTTGCTTTTTTACCGCTATTGGTTTCCATATTTCACCTTAGCTTACAATCTCCCCATCCCCGCTCACTCCTGATTATATACTTTGGCTTCGCTCTGCTTGTTCGGATGAAGCTGTATCTTCTGCCGGCCTCTATTTTACAATGTATCCTCCCGAACTGGAAAATCGGAAATCCCTCCTGCTTCCGTCTCCCATCATCCGCGTGGCGGGGCATCCGCCTGCAGCGGACTCTCGCCCATAAACCCGCATTGCATGTGCCCACCAAACCTGTCCTGAGTGTAATCGAAGTATAGGCCCCTGTCACCTGCCCCCGCATTTCTCCGGCGGGGGTCATTGGGTAAGGAAAGCTCGTAACAGGCTACTGCTTCACTGCGCTCTCACGCGGTCTGGGCAAGAGCACTATTGATACGCAAAATGGCCTCATCGATTTCCGCCGTGCTCTTGAAGCCTATCACAACCGCGTCCACCAAACCGGACTGCATAGTAAAGCGTATGGACTTCTCGCGTTCCTCGGGTTGTGTGAAATCACCGTTGCCGATGATTTTCATGCCTATGACACCGTGGCGGTTCTGACGCATGACCTTGATTTGCTCCAGCACCGCAGGCAAATGAGATGCATTGCTCTCGGCATCCCATTGCTCGACTGTGGTATCAATGTGGGCGCCTTGCGGATTAATCCGCACCAGATTGACGTCAACCCAATCCAGCCGGGCGGCTTTCGTCAAAGCGGGCAGCGTATGGCACGATACACCGTGAGCGCGTATGATATTCCCGGCCTTGGCCTCTTCGAAGGCATCCAGCAGCCGTTTGCGTCCCTCGTCCCAGTCGGCCCTGACGGCACAGTGGACCAGCAGGCTGTCGATGTAATCAACACCAAGCTCCTCACGATAACGATCGAGCGCCTCCAGAGGCTTCTCGGGAAGACCGGGCATCTTGGACTGGATGAACAGCTTCTCGCGTGGGAGGCCCCTGATGGCCTCGCGGACCATTGTGTGAATTCTGTAGCTCTCAGACGTATCGATATACGTAATTCCCTGGTCATACGCATAACGTATCAGCCTGTTAAACTCATTAGCCCCCAGGGCCCGCTGAATGCTGCCGCCCCTGCTGCCTGTACCGAAGCCAAGCCGGCTCAGCTTCAATCCTGTCTTGCCCAGCGGGACCTGATCCACAGCCGTCGGCTTCTGTCCTTTGGCTAAAGGTCCAATATTACAAGATGACAATAAGGTGGCGCCGGCCAAAGCAGCCGTGCCTTTGATGAATTCACGCCGAGTGATTACTTTTCTACTCATAATAAAATCCCTTTATATAAATTTCAGCAACCGTCGCTCTGCTACGACTTGGCACTTATGTAATCCAGCCCCGTCCCGTCTTCGACGGGCGGGGTCATATAGTACCTACATCACGTCAATATGGCAAGCTCAATCCTACATCTCTTTTCACTTTTAACTTTCTATCGCTCTGGCGATAGGGATGGCCAAGTCCATTACCCAAAAGGCTTGCCTCCTGAGAGGCTTAGTTTCAAAGCTCATAGTGCAAGCTTCATGAAGCAGATTTTAAGTAGCGGATTCGAGATAAGCGGTTCGCGATGACCGGTGTCTGTGAATCCTAAGTTTTTATAAAAACTCGCAGCAACTTCGTTATTCTCTGTGACCTGCAGTTCGAGCTGCTCAGCACCTTTCTCTCGTGCCCAATCCTTCACAGCATTTGTCAGCGCACATCCAATACCTCTCCTTCTTAATCCGGGGTCAACCCAAGTTTTTGCGATCGTGACGATATCAGGGTACTGCCAATTCATTGAACCATTTATGAAACGACCTACTAATCCCATAATAAATCCGCACGGCTGATTGTCTTCATAAGCAATGAAGCCAATAGCATCAGGCGAATCGGCAAGCCATTTCGCTCGAGTATCCCACTCCTCAGGCGTTCGCTGTTTTGCTGTCGCCAAAGTCTCGCTAAACGCATTTGGTGAATCGCTATACATGCGGACAGCAAGTCCGCGAATTAGTTCTCCGCCGTTTTGCTTAACACACTGTATGATCATATGTACCAAAACTGAGCTTTGCGGTTAGGTATCCCTACAAAGCTTTGGTTACGCCGGGGATAGAGTGCTGGTATTTGCCGTCCGGACCAGGAAGAACCGGCGGCACTGCGTCCCAGGCGTAGCGCTCCGGAGCCAGGACCTTCTTCGAGCCGAACGCCTGCTCCCAGGTAATCCGCTGGCCACAGTGAGTAGCCATTCGACCGAGAATAGCCAGCATCGTGCTGCGAGCCATGGCGACACTGTCGTTGATTGGCTTACCTGCCTGCATGCCAGCGAACATTTCCCTGAATGTGTTGATTTCGGGATGCGTTTGCTGTCTTCCGGAATCCCAGTTATTTTCTCCTTCAATGATATACCTGCCCCAACCAGTCATCCGGCCCTTACTGCCCTGGACCATAAACGACACTTGTCTATAGCAATTGTCCTGCTGGCGACAGAAGGCATAATAACGCGCACCATCGGCGTACTCATAGACAACAGCATGATGGTCGAAGATGTCACCGTATTTGGGGTCGGTACGAACCTGCCGGCCACCCATGCCCCATGCGTGCAGCGGTGGTCCGTCCTGCATAATCCAGCCCACCATGTCCATCTGGTGCACGTGCTGCTCTACGATGTGGTCACCGGAAAGCCAGGTGAAGTAATACCAGTTCCGCAGCTGAAACTCCATTTCGGTCCAATCCGGCTGCCGGCCACGGTGCCAAAGATAACCAATATTGTAGATTCCCTCGATAGAAAGGATTTTGCCAATAGCTCCGTTTTGCAGACGCCTCATTGCCTCGCGGGCATTGTCAGAATACCGCGTTTCGAAACCGCTGACAAAGCTGAGCTTTTTTTCGCGTGCTTTCCGGCCCGCAGCTAATATTCGGCGCACCCCCGGAGCATCTACCGCCATGGGTTTTTCGGCAAAGACGTGGACGCCGGCGTTGACACATGCTTCTGCGTGGATGGGACGGAAATGCGGCGGTGACGCCAGGATAGCTACATCAACTCCGCTGGCAATAAGTTTTCTATAGCCATCGAATCCGGTGAAGCAATGGTTGTCATCCACAGCGACCTGGTTTTTCATTCTGTTCTTAAGATTTTTTCTTGTATTTTGGAGGCGGTCGCTAAATGGCTCAGCCATTGCGGTCAGTTTAGCATTGGGATTGACGGTCAAGGCGCTGACAACAGCTCCGGCACCGCGGCCGCCGCAACCGATTAGGCCTATTCGAATGACGTCACTACCGGCTGCGTAGAGCTTGGCCTGTGTCCCGACACTCAGCGCCGCCAAGGATGCTGTGCTCGCTGAAGTTTTGAGGAAATGTCTTCGTGAAATCTTTTTGTTTTTTGTCTTTTCTGCCATTTTTACTACCTTTCCTTTTATTTGTGAAAACTACCAGCGATTCGAGAGCTTTTTGAGCAGCTCCACGGGTGTTGGGCCATCGTGAACAACCAGACGATAACGAAGGCGGAGCGTCTTGCCTTTTTTCACCTGAACCGGCTCGGCGGCGACGATGCATGGATTGACCATCCAGACATAACGCGGATTGTGCCAGGTCGCCGGCGGATTGTCCGGGTGATCAATGACACCGACACCAATTGTTTTGCCATTTTTAAGCTTGATCGTGTAGTCGTACCACCTCTTGGCCGGCCAGTTCAGCTCCGGAACTGAGTAATGGGGGTCCGGAAGCTCAACCTTCCCATCAGCGGTGACATAATAGGAGTCACCGTCGTTTCTTGCACGCACGCAGAACCCGCCGAAGGCCGTATGATTCAATGTCATATCAAGCGTCGGAGTAAGCCGGTAATCGAGGTCGATGATATATACTCCATCCTGCTCACCCCGCCCATCCGATGGACGGGGCTCACTGACCTTTGCCGAAGTATGTTCGGTCATCATCACGCGTTCGTTGGTTACCCAGTCGTTGTGAATCCTCAATTCAGCTTCTTCGGCATCTGCTTTGACCAAATCAACTTCGCGGTTCTTGATGATTCTTCCTTGGGTGGGTGCGAACTCTCCCCAGCCCCAGAAATCGGCCCGGCTGATGTTCCAGCCGTAAGTTGGGCCGGTTGGGCCAAGTTTTGAGAAATCGGCTTTCTCCCGAAAGGCCATTGTGTGCCAGGCGAGGAAGACTCCTCGATGATGATGGTGGTCGCCCGGGGCCAAATCGGTCAAACGCTCTCCGGAAGGCGTGTTGAGCGGATGAAAACAGCAGACGCTATTAGCTGCCAGGTTCGTCTTCTTTGGCTTTACGGTCATGTAGCGAAATACCGTCTTTCCGGTCGGACTCTTGAGAACAACTCCATGTTTGTCCGGCGCAAGGCTGTAACACCCCTTACCTTTCTCGACTGCCTCTAAAGAACCAGCGCAGCCCGAAATCCCAGCAAAGAGCGCCACTATCATTATTGTCATTAATTTCTTTCGCATAATACTTTTCTCCCTTAGTTTTAGAGTTAAAGGCTTCTGCAAAATTGAGGTTAGGCATATATTATTTAAGAAAATCTGTT
>CAZLIO010000348.1:0-4743 GCA_964559025.1 uncultured Pirellulales bacterium
TACTAATACCGAAAATGAACGTTTGTTCGGTGGAGACACTTTGGGCAATCCTTCCCTGCTTCTCCACTACAAAAATTATCGAGACCTTTCCAGAGACACTTACTTAGAATTTGGTTTGACTGGGCTGTTCGGTTGGAATGATGAATGGCAGATGGATGATGCACATGCCGGGATTACGGAACACGACACCTTAGGAACCCAAGTATTCGGAGCAGACCTTTCTATTCTCTGGGAACCGGCAGACCAGGCCCTCTACCGAAACGTGGAATGGCGTAGTGAAGTTTATTTTCTCAATCAAGACATCCTGGCGCCGGATAATTCCGGAAGAGATAATTTGAATGCCTGGGGTGCTTACAGTTACCTGCAGTCTAAAATAGCCCGCAATTTAGACATCGGATTTAGAGCTGATTACTATAAACCGGACAACAAAGATTACGCTAACACACCGGGGGCTTCGCTGGTTCCATTGGCTTATACTGCTAAGAATGCTGAACGTTGGCAAATATGTCCCTATGTAACCTGGTGGCAGAGCGAATGGGTCAAGCTTCGCTGTGAGTATGATTATGCATTCGGCCATGGCACCGAGGATACCGAACATGTACTTTGGTTACAGGCTATCTTTAGCGCCGGGCCACATAAGCATGAACGTTATTAAAACAGAAAAAAGGAGGCAATTACAATGGCAAGAAGAAATTTTCTAATCACAACTATATCCACTGTTTTATTGGCAGTATTATGTTTACACGATGCCGGCATTGCCAGAGAGCGAACACGTCTGCGCACGCAACAAAGGGGACGCCTGCAAGTGGTAACAACCCTATCCGACTACGCTGTGTTAGCCAAAGCTATCGGCGGCGAACGGGTTACCGTCAGTTCCATTGTTCATAGCGTGCAAGACCCTCACCACATAAGACCTAAGCCATCCTTTGTAAATATGGTCATAAACGCTGATGTGCTAATAGGCACAGGGCTTGACCTTGAACTTTGGCTGCCTACAGTGGTAAACAGGGCCGGAAACAAACATGTTCGCAGCGGGGAAATTGGCTACGTCGCAGTATCACAAGGGATAGAGCTGGTTGAGGTACCTAAAGTTATTTCGCAAATCGAGGGTGATGTTCACGTATTTGGCAACCCACACATTACCACCAGTCCGATTAATACCAGGCAGGTGATGTGGAACATCACAACCGGCTTAATTAAGAACGACCCGCAGGGCAAAGAATTTTATGAAGAAAACTTGAAGAAAATACAGGATGAGCTGGACAACCGTTTGTTTGGCGAAGAATTGGTCAAACTGCTCGGAGGAGATACCCTTTGCAGGATGGCCGAGAAGGACAGGTTGATTGAGTTTCTGCAGCAAAATGAATTACAAGGAAAACCTTTGATTGATAAACTGGGCGGCTGGATGAAAAAAATGCTTCCTTTACGCGGAGCACCTGTTGTCGTCTATCATAAAAATTGGAGCTACTTTCTAAAACTCTTCGGTTTGGAAGAAGCTGCCAGCATTGAATCAAAGCCGGGAATTCCACCTTCCGCAAAGCACGTTACAAATTTGGTCCAGACGATGCACGATAAAAATATTCGTATTATTCTTGCCGCAAACTACTTTGACGAGCATAAGGTCAGGACCGTCGCCAATAGAACCGGCGCTGAAGCAGTTGTTGTTCCTTTGTTTGTTGGTGGAGTCCCTGGAACCGAAACTTACTTCCAGCTTGTCGATTACTGGATTAACGGTCTGTTAAAAGCAGCTAAGAATACCGGCCTTGTGAGCGAGTAAAAATTAGCTGACACTTTTCCTAACTTACGAAGAAAAATAGAGTTATGCAAAATTGAGGTTAGGCATATATTATTTAAGAAAGTCAGATTTTTGGTTTTCTTTAATAATCAAATAACTACTTGCTTCACAAGAATTTACTGTTTGAAAAGAAAAAATAAAAAGACCAATTTTTTCTTTTCAAAGTATACCTAACCTCCATTTTGCAGAAGCCTTTATGAAGGAAGACGATAATGTCAGAAGCGATAAAACTATTTTCATTACAGATTGCGTTGGTCGCAGTAGTCCTGATTTTGCATACTTACCTTGGGCTTCACATCATCCGGCGCACCCTGATATTTTCTGACCTGGTTCTGGACCAACTGGCTGCTTTTGGCGCTCTGGTGGGCGTAGGTATTTATACCAAATACGCATTTTCAGATTCCATTGTGTTAGCGAAGGGAGCAGCTTTTTTTAAATATGCCTCCGTTGGTTCCTACCTGTTAGCTTTGGTGGCGGTTCTATTTGGCTCGCTCTTGCTTGCCTTAATCAAACCCAAAACCCGGGCCATACCACGAGAAGCGGTCATCGGCATCCTTTTTGCAATGGCGCTGGTTATTTCACTCTTATTGACAGACAAGCTGCCGAATGCGGAAACCTACGTAACAACGACTCTCTCCGGTAGTCTATTATGGGTGACCTGGCCTTTAGTCATTGTGACAGTCGTTGTTTATATAGTTCTATTGATTTTTCACTACATATTACGTGACAAATTTATCACCTTGGCAGAAAATCCACAAAACTTAAAAAACGAAAAAATGTGGGACTTCCTGTTCTTCACTACTCAAGGCATTATCACAGTCCTGATTGTCCCTATCGCAGGAGTCTTATTGGCCTATGCTTTTCTTATGATACCTGCCGCAACTGCTGCAATGTTTACCAAGAAATGGGCAAAAGCTGTTCTAATAGGATGGAGTATAGGATTTGTGGCCTGTGTCCTCGGCCTGGGCTCTTCATATTTGTGGAACTTCCCTTATGGACCGACTCTCGTATTGTTCCTGGGACTCTTCTTCGTTTGTGCAATGGTTCTGAGATGCTTGCTTTCTCGGACTAACGTAAACTCGAAAGGATATGAATAATGTTGCAATTGGTTCAAATTCTCGGCTTGTCATTTCTGATGTGTTTAATCATAGGAACAATGCTTGGGTATTTTGGCATCCATGTACTCAAAAGAGAAGTCATTTTCATTGATATCGCCGTAGCACAGGTCGCCGCAGTAGGTTCGATAGCTGCTCATCTGGCGTTTGAAGTAGAAGAAGACGCACTGCTCTCGTATTTGTTTTCGTTATGCTGCGTTTTGCTAATAGCTGCATTCTATGCTATAGCCCGAAGAAAAATCGTCCAAATCTCAATCGAGGCGGTAATTGGAATCTCTTATGCAATCACGGCTGCTGCCGCAATGTTCTTAATCGGTATTGCACCAGGCCACGCTCACGCCGAAGAAATGCTCGCGGGCAAGCTCTTGTGGGTAACCCCGCAGCATATTGTTTTATGTCTCGTAGTCTTTACAGCCGCAGCTTTTTGCCTTTACATCTTCAGAAGACCGCTGTCTAAAATATCACAGAATTACGAGGGGGCTATCACACAAGGTTTGAAGGTAGTATGGTGGGATTTTGTATTCTATGCTTTGCTGGGAGTTGTTATTACATTTGCAGTTCGAGTCACCGGCGTTGTAACTGTTTTTTCATTTCTTATTATTCCGGCCACAATATCGGCTCTATTTTCTGCACACTGGGGTTTGCGAATGTTTATCGCCTTGATAGCAGCCACAGTGGCCTCGTTGGCAGGCCTGCTATTTGCCTATTTCTTTGATTTTTCAATTGGGCCGGCCGTTGCCTTATTCCTGGGAGCTGTGTTAGTCATTGCTGCACTTTTCAGCAAGTTTCGCCGAATTAATTCACTCAACATGGTTAAATGAAATTGAGCTGCTCCGATATTTTTCGGCTAATTTTATAAAACCTCTTTTTTTAAGTATGTATCTCCGGAGATAAAACGCCAAAGTGAATTCCAGAGGCGCGCCGAAAAAGGTATGCCGTTCTTTTGCAAACGGCTCTGTATATTGCTAATATCGCACCTTCCATCGGTCAGTCACGTTTGTGCCTTAAAGCCCTGCACGAGGCCGAGACAGCAAAAACAATTGCACCAACAATTACAATGCAAGCCCCGGTCGGCAGGTCAAGATAGTACGAAACAAAAAAATCAACCACTTAACGGCGCATAAGAATATCAAATTCGTGCTACTATGCCAATAATATAATTGACAAAAAATTCAAAATTTGTTAGGTGTATTTCTCCGTTTATGAATCACTGGTTTCAAGGAGACTGTATGGCTTCGTCAGAAAAAGTGCTCATCATCGATTTGAACGAAAATCCCGAAAATCAAAAGCTCCTCGACGGCAAACCACAAACCTGTGGAATGCGCTCGGGCAGAGTATATTTACCCCCCGGCCAGGCCTGTGGCCAACATAGCACCAAGAGTCGTGAGGAGCTGCTCGTTTTTCTCTCCGGACAGGGCGAATTGATGATTGGCGAAGAAGACTCCTATCAAGTTGGCCCGGGCAAGGTCTCCTATATACCCCCGCATACAGACCACGATGTTAAAAATACCGGCTCTGAACCACTTGTTTACGTTTATTGCGTCGCCCCCACCGCTGGCGAATAATACGGCTCAAAACAAAGTATATGCACTTCATACAGAGCCTGCTATTCTGCGAAGTACTCGCTAAGTAGCACGAGCCGGCTGTAAAGGAGGGGTAATTGCCCCTGATCAGACCAAAATCACTGAAAAACAAAAAAATCTTAAAAAAATTGAAAACCTTAAAAAAAGTGCTTGCAAAAGTCAGGGCAGCGATTATAATTAAAAATGTATAAATAGTTCTTTTCTTCTCTAAATCTTGGTTTTGGTGAGACGGTAGATTTTTTATAACTTT
>CAZLIO010000349.1:0-4729 GCA_964559025.1 uncultured Pirellulales bacterium
TTTTCTTTTCAAAGTATGCCTAACCTCAATTTTGCAGAACTCATTCTCGGCATATCATAAAGGAGTACGGTGGGGCCACCATAGTACAGATAAACCCGACCCTGCTCTGAGTTGCTTTGCCATCTTCTGGCTCCAATGGCCAGATCATCGTAGCCATCATTATTGAAGTCGCCAAAGCTGCCGCCGGGAGGATCGCCAAACCAGTCTCGTTTATTTTCACCCGTAAGGACAAGTTCAGCTTGTGCATCCATCTTCTCCTTTTTGTCACCGTAATAGAGATACGCACGTCCCTGGGTGTTATTGAATGTGAAGGCTCCTATCACAATGTCTTCGTATCCGTCGTCATCAACATCACCTATGCCGACATTAACACCAAAGTTCTGAGACTCTTTTGCATTCTCTGCCTCAAAAATGAGATCACAGGTAGCATCCATGTTTGTCTTTGTGTTACCCCAGTAGAGTTAGGCGCGGCCCCGGTTGGAGTCATAACCGGAGCCTGAAAGAATGATGTCATCATACCCATCATTATCCACATCGCCAACACCAATCGACCAACCAAGACGGCTCTCTGGCTCGCCGTCAAACATAAGGCCAGCTTTGGCACTCAGGCCGTTCGGGGCCCCGTAATAAAGGTAAGCGCGGCCCTGGCTGGAGTTATAAAATTGGGCTCCTATGATCAAGTCTGTATAACCATCGCCATCAATGTCTCCGGTATTAGTAGTATGAGCATCATCTCCTAAATCTCGCCAAACAAAGACAAATCACAGATTGCATCCATTGGGACAGGTTGTTTCTTGGGAACAGACACTGTAGATTCTGTGGCTGACTGTTGGACATTGGTGGGACCGGGCAATTCATGGCCACAACTTGAAATGAAAAGGACCAGCAAAACGACATTAACAATAAGATGTGTTTTATATTTAGTTTCCATATCGCCTGTTCCCTCACATTGAACGATGACTTGGTAACAGCATGCAAGTTGAGCCTGAGTTGTTGCTATGAATTATAATGTTAGGCGGGAATTCTTGCAAGCGATTCAAAATTGAGCTTCACAGGTGTCGTACATCTACTACTAATAATCTTTAAATCTACTCATCCATCGTGGCCAGTCTTCTGGTGCGGCACCCCCGGCTTTGGTCCAGGGGCCGGCGATGTTAAAACTCCTGCTCCACTTGAAGGTCCAGAGCTCTTTGAGTCCGACCTTGCGGGCAGACCAATCGCAGAAAACAGTGTTCTGGAATCCGCCGTGCCGGTTTACACAGACGCGCTGCATTTCCTGGGCGTTCACAGTGCCGGTGATGGTGGTGTTGCGTTCGGCGGGCGGATCGGTGTGACGCGGCCATGCATCAACCCACCACATGCCGGTAAACATGGGGACATTGTGGGCGCCCTTGACGTTGGGCGTGCGCCAGTGGTCAGAGGCGGGGCTGCGTCCCCACATGGAAGTCAGTCCGGCCGGGACGTTGCACATCCAGCCGTTCGGGCCGTAGCTGCCCACGTAATAATCATCGGTTCCATAGGTGCCCGTCTGCCAGGCATCGTAGTCCCAGTTGCCGATGGTGTTGTTGGTCTTGACCGGCTTGGTGGCTTCCGGGCAGCAGCGGATATCGGGCTCGGCTTCATAGAGTTCCATGATGGGTACGAACCACCATCTGCCGCTGCCATATCCTGACGTCGTGCCATTCACCTCGCCGCTCAGCCAGTAGCCATTGTTGTCATCGCAGTACATCTTCCAAATGAGACTCCATTGGTGGAGATTCACCTGACACGCAACACCCCTGGCCTGTTTCCTCACCCGCTGTAGTGCCGGCATCAATATCGCCATTAACAATGCAATAATAGCGATTACTACCAGGAGCTCTATCAGAGTGAAACCTCTTTGCTTGTTCATGATGATATTCCAATTTATTGCAATATAAATTTGGAAGTTTAAAAATAAGTATATCTCTTCTGAAGCTAAAAATCAAGGAGACATCTCGAGATTTTTTAAGTTCTTTAACACTCATCTCTGCCTCCCCCTTGATGTAGGACGACCAGCCTACTCCGGCGTAGCTTCGCCAAGCCGAGTGGCTAAGTCGTCATATGCAGTTGTTATTTTATTCGTAAAGGCTTATAATACTGCCGGAAATTCAGGCCGGTATATAAGGTGGAAGCTGTGGTATAATGAAATCTGTAACGGAGGCAATTTTGGCACAGCATATTATAGAACGGCACAAGCCCGGACATAAAAAAGGAGAAGAAAGTGGAAGATTTAACTCGCCGACGATTCTTGAAAATCATAGGACTCTCCTCCACCGTTTTGCTTCGCGAAACGAAGCAGTGGGGGCAGGCCGCAGTGCTGCCAAAGGTTGTGTCCGCACAGGCGTCACCGGGTAAACCGAACATTGTAATTATGTTTCTCGATAACATCGGCTACGCCGACCTGGCTTGTTACGGCAATCCGGTGATGAAAACGCCACGAATTGATCGGCTCGCTGCCGAGGGAGTCCGTTGCACCGACTTCTACATTGGCTCGCCGTCTTGCATGCCCTCTCGTGGTGCCTTGCTCACCGGTCGGCATCCGCTCCGCAACGGTTTGAACGAACAGCTCTGGAAGATCGATGAACTTCTGCAGGTCGCACTGCCGCAGACAGAGGTGATCCTGCCTCGTTATCTCGCCAAAGCCGGGTACGTCAGCGGCTGCTTTGGCAAATGGAACCTCGGCTTTGCCCCCGGCAGCCGGCCGACGGATCGTGGCTTCAATGAATACTTCGGCAATATCTCCGGTAATTGTGATTATTACACGTATATCTATAACGGTCGCAACGACCTCTACCGAAATACTGAACCGGCAAAGGCCGATGGCTATAGCACCTTCGTCTTTGCCGATGCGGCGTGTGAGTTCATCGAACGGAACAAGGATAGGCCGTTCTTATGTTACGTTCCATTCAACGCCGCCCACTTCCCGAATCCGAAAAACAAGCCGCCCGGCACGCCTTGTTTGTGGCAGGCCCCGGATGAAGCATTTGCACGCTACGGCTACTCGCCGAAAACACTCGATGAACGCAAGCGTTACCGGGCCGTGGTCACGGCATTAGACGATGGTATAGGCCGTGTTCTCGATAAGCTCGAACGATTGAAGTTGACCGAGAAAACAATTGTCATCCTGCTTTCTGACAACGGGGCTTTTCTCATTCCGGCGCGTGGGCTGGAATGTGCGTCTAATATGCCGCTGCGAGCTGGAGGAACAACACTTTGGGAAGGCGGCATCCGGGTACCGTGCATCGTTCGGTGGCCCGGGCGCATAAAGCCGGGAACGCTTTGTCGTGAGCCCCTCATCAGCATGGACTTCGTTCCAATGGTGCTCCATGCCGCGGGTCTGTCTCTCCCAGCCGACCGCGTGCTCGATGGCAAGGACCCAACAGCCGCACTGGCCGGCCGGGCTCCATCGCCCCACACCTATCTCTACTGGCGGTGGGGCACAAATAGTGCTGCGATTCGGATGGGCCGATACAAACTTATCCGCGAACGCTATAGTACCAACCAGGACTGGCAGCTCTTTGACCTGCAAACCGATATTGGCGAAACCGCTAATCTCCTCGCTGCAAGGCCGGAACTGGCTGAACATCTCAAAGCTGAGTACGAGCGTTGGGAAAAGGAGGCAATGAGCGGACGCTGAGGTTTATCGTGGGTACTCCGCCTATAGCGGCCCATCAGGCTCGGGCAAATCTACCGTTATGCACATTTTGGGCTGTCTCGACACCCCTACGTCCGGGACGTATCACCTCGACGGCGTTGCCATACAGGGCCTTAGCCTCAATGAGCTTGCCGAGATCAGAAATCGCAGGATTGGCTTTGTCTTTCAGAGCTTCCACTTGCTGCCCAGGGCTACAGCCTGTGAAAATGTCGAGCTTCCCATGGTTTTTGGCCGAGTCAACGCAACCGACCGCAGGGCTCGCGCCAAACGTGCCCTTGAGCAGGTTGGTTTGAGTCATCGAATACGTCACTTGCCTAACGAGCTGTCCGGCGGTGAACGCCAGCGTGTTGCAATCGCACGTGCTCTGGTAAATGAGCCTTCCATCCTGTTGGCTGATGAACCGACCGGTAATCTTGACTCACATTCCGGAGCTGAGATTCTTGCAGTTTTCGAGGAGCTCCATGCCGAGGGCCGCACCGTTATCCTTGTGACACACGATGAGACAATCGCCCAGAGGGCACATCGTGTGATTCACATCTTTGACGGTAAGATTGAATAAGATATAGAGAGAAGCTCACCGCTTTCGTTTAAGCTTCAGCCAACGCGCCTGATGGCACAAAATCAAATTTAAATATAATATTTAATGCTATCTTAGAGTCACTACCGCTTGTGTTTTTATTGGAAGTTTGGTATTATAGAAATAGTAAATATGGAGTATCGAAGTGAAATTGATTATAAAGGGGGAATATACGAGAAGAACGAAATATTGTTGAAGGAGGTGTGACAGAAATGAAGGTCTGTAACAATATCACAAGCCGGCAGATATTTCTTTTGCTGCTGTTGTCATCCCTAATGTCTGCCCGCGGGGACGCCGTTGAAAATCTCCTGACTAATCCCGGCTTTGAGTATGGGAATACTGAAGGATGGACTGACTGGGGCTGTGACCTGAGGGCCGTACGTGAGCAGGTCTATACCGGCAGTTTTAGTGTATTAGCCTCCAACAGAACAAATGCCTGGCAAGGTCCCGTACAATCAATACTTGGGGTAATAGAA
>CAZLIO010000350.1:0-4727 GCA_964559025.1 uncultured Pirellulales bacterium
AAAAAAGGATTAATCGAAAACCGCACGTGCCTGGCCAGTTTATGCATAAACAAAATCTCTTATTTGCTGCTGTTATGCATCAGGCTCAAGATTTCATTTCGGCTTCTCGGGTCTCTCTTAAATATCCCGCGAAGTGCCGATGTTACCATTACCGAGCCGGGCTTCTTTATGCCCCGGATGGTCATACAGCTATGCGAAGCTTCCAGTACAACAGCGACACCCTGTGGCTTTAAGCTGTTCATTATGAAATCGGCTATTTTGTACGTAAGTCTTTCCTGCGTCTGTAGCCGCCGGGCAAAACAGTCCACAACGCGTGCTAATTTGCTGACACCAAGCACCATTCCCGAAGGTAAATAAGCAACATTAGCTGAACCGATAAACGGCATTAGGTGATGCTCGCAGATACTGTAAAATGGTACGTCACGCAGCAGAACGATTTCGTCGTAGTTTTCACTAAAGATGCTAAGATGTTTTTTAGGGTCCTCGTGCATCCCGCCTAAAAGTTCAGCGTACATCCTTGCCACCCGTTCCGGTGTTTTCTTTAAACCCTCGCGCTCGGTGTCTTCACCAACCGCTAAGAGTATTTCCTTAACCGCTTTTTTGATTCTCTCGGTATCTATGGTTTTGCTTTTTTTGGCCATTTCTTTTACTCATAAATATAAGTATTCTTCGACTGTTAACTAATTTACGTCTTTAACTCTACTCGCTTTAGGTCAGGTTTTCTTTGATGTTAAATTCATAAGATAAGTGGTAAGTAGCCGCACGCCAAATCCGGTTGAGCCTTCCGCTGAAAATTCCGTGGGCTTGCTGAATATGTCCATACCGGCAATATCCAGATGTGCCCATTTTGCATCGCCGACAAATTGCCTCAAAAAGGCTGCTGCGGTGCAGGCTCCGCCCCATTTGCTGCCGATGTTCTTCAGGTCGGCTATCTTGCTCTTCATCTCTTTTGCGTACTCCTCGCTGCTCGGCATTGGCCATACCTTTTCACCGCTGTCCTGGGAGGCCCTCTGCAATTGCTTTATCAAATTTTCATCGTTGCCCATTAGTCCGGCCATGTATTTGCCAAGAGCGACCATACAGGCGCCCGTCAATGTTGCTATGTCAATGATAATATCGCATTTTTGCTTGACGGCATAGCTGAGACCATCGCACAGTATCATCCTGCCTTCGGCGTCGGTATTTTGCACCTCAACGGTTTTGCCGCTGAAGGTGGTGATAATGTCACCGGGTCGATAGCTCGTTCCGCTCGGCAAGTTTTCCGCCGACGGGATTATCCCGTAAACATTGAGCCCCAGCCCCAGCTCCGCCATGGCTTTCATCGTTGCCAACACTGCAATACCGCCGCTTTTGTCCAATTTCATCTGGTCCATATTGGCGGCGGGCTTAATGCTTATTCCGCCGGAATCGAAAGTTATCGCTTTGCCCACAAGACCAACCGTTGGCTGACAGTTTGCAGTTCTGCCGGCGGGACTGTATTTCAAAACAATGAATCTCGGCTTATTTTGTGAACCTGACCCGACCGCAAGCACTCCGCCCATACCCTTCGCTGCCAGCTGCTTTTCGTCAAAAACCGTACAGCTTAAATTTTTTGAACCACGAGCTAACTCTTTTGCGGCGGCTGCCAGCTCGGCTGGATTTATTACGTTGGCAGGCCGGTTCGCTAAGGTCCTGGCATAGCTTTGTGCCTTGCCGATAGCAGCCCCGCTCAAAAGACCTTTGTTTAATTTTCTTGTTTTTGCTGAGTCTGAATCAATCAGCTCAACTTTAAGCGAATCCGCCCGTCCGTTTTCGCTCTCAGTAACAAACTCATCATAGCAATAGCTGCCGAAGTAGGCCCCTTCCGCTGCGGCCCTGCCCATTTCAGATAAATCGAATCGTCCGCCAAATGCTTTGTGCAGCACCAGGCTGATAGTTTCTATTTTCATTTCCACTGACTTTTTTGCAGCGTTGGATGCCGCTTTGCGGAGCGTATCAAGTGTTGCTTTTTTCTTTTCACCTAAGCCGACCAGCAGAACCCTTTCGGCTCCTATGCTGTCGTTGCCATAGACGATTGCGCTGGTTCCGTCTTTTGGTTTGAAATCGCCCAACTTAATCAATCGCTCGATTGCACCGTCGAGCTTACTATTGAGCTGTGCATTCAGTTTGTCCAGCCCTTTAGCATCCGAAAACAGCCCCACTGCAAGCAAATCTGTCCGGCATTTTGCCGGATCAACCTTCCGTGTTTTTAGTTCGACATCAATAATCTCTTTCATCTTTTCTGACCTTTATTTTCCTTTTTACTTTTGCTTGTTTTTGACCCGGTGCCGCAAATAGCTTTCGATAAATCCGTTGAGCTCTCCATCCAGCACCGCCTCCACATTGCCTGTCTGGAAGCTGGTTCGATGATCCTTGACCATTTGATAAGGCTGCATAACGTAGCTTCGTATCTGGCTTCCCCAGGCAATTTCGCCCTTATTGCCGTACAGTTTTGCAATCTCATCATCGCGTTTTTGTTGCTCGAGCATATACAATCTGGCCTTGAGCACCTTCATCGCCTGGGCTCTGTTTTTGTGCTGGCTTCTTTCGTTCTGGCACTGCACGACGATACCGGTCGGCTCGTGTGTAAGCCGTACCGCCGAGCTGGTCTTGTTCACGTGCTGCCCCCCGGCCCCGCTGGCCCGATAAAAATCAATCCTCAGTTCATCCTCATTTATTTCAACGTCGATATCGTCATCAAATTCCGGAACGCAGTCCACCGCGGCAAAGCTCGTGTGCCGCCTGCTCTGCGAATCGAATGGGCTGATTCTAACGAGCCGATGCACGCCGGTTTCGCAAGAGAGCTTGCCGAACGCAAAAGGCCCGCTGACTCGCAGTGTTATCGACCGAATTCCCGCCTCTTCTCCCGGCGTGATATCAAGCTCCTGGAATTTGTATTTGTTTGTCTCGAAGTACCGCGTGTACATTCTAAGCAGCATATTTGCCCAATCGCAGCTCTCTGTTCCTCCTGCCCCGGCGTGAATACTAAAGAAGCAGTTCTTCATATCTTCGGGTCTGGATAACAAGCCGGCTAATTCGATCTGTTCGCACCTTTTGACAAGTGAGCTTAGGTCATTGGCCAACTGTGCCAGCTCATTATCATCCGATTCAGCCGCTGCTAATTCAAACAGCTCCTGAAGGTCTTTAACCTCGCGCTGTATTTCTTCCACCGGCTCAATGACTGTTTTAAGTGCGCTCAATTGAGAGACCACGGACTGGGCGGCATCAGGATTGTCCCAGAATCCCGCCTTGGACATCCGGGATTCCAGCTTTTGCAGCTGGGATTTCTTGTTGGACAAGTCAAAGCCAGTCCCGGATTTTCGCAACCCGGGCCGATAGCTCTGATATCGCTGATTTTAATTCCGTTGTTTCCATAATACTATCACTGATTACTAACCGTTGACTACCTGCTCGTACGGGCGGTTCGCTACTCGTGCTGCGTAGCGAGCTACTTCGCAGAGTAGCAACCGCCACTACCCTGTCCTTATACCACATCGAAGTAAGATATGCAACCCCTTGTCAAAATTGCAAAGGATTAGTCGTGAGGAAAATAGGATTTGACAGGTGGTAACGGAACGTGTTATATTGCAAAACAATAAACAGGTGCTTTGTTGCCCTGTGAAGCACCAAAGCCCCTAATGAGACTGCTATTATAAAGTTTTTAGACAATCGTTTCCCTGTCATTCCCGCGAAAGCGGGAATCCAGTTTCGTAGGTTGGGCTTTAGACCGCCGAACAAAGCTTTGAAGGAGAACGGTTTTCATCTTTTGAAGTAGCACTGTTATGGAGAATAGATTATGAAATATGCAGTTGTATTTGGAGCATTGGTTATTTTTGTGGCTGGTTGCGGGATGAGCCAGACAGCTTCGGTCGAACACCAGGATGAGGCTCGGACTAAGAAAGTGCTGATAGTTACCGGCATCGACCATCCTGCTCATGAATGGAAAAAGACGGCTCCGGCGCTGGCTGATGTCCTCGGCAAAGACCGACGAATGAAGGTGGATGTGGTAGAATATCCCGAATTCCTGGGGACGGACGAAGTGCACGACTACGACGTGGTTGTGGTTCACTTTATGAGCTGGGAAAAGCCCACGCCCGGCCGAGATGCCCACGCAAACCTGCAAAAATTCGTCAATGAAGGCAAGGGCCTATTTGTTCTGCATTTTGGCTGTGGCGCATTTCGGGACTGTCCGGAATATCGCAATCTCGCCGGCCGTGTCTGGGACCCGAATCTCAGGGCGCACGACCCCAGGGGACCTTTCCGCGTGGATATTGTCGATAAGGAGCATCCCATTACGCGGGGGATGGCCTCTTTCCAGACCGAGGATGAGCTATACACTTGTCTTGCAGGCGACAGGCCGATTGACCTGCTCGCAACCGCCCGTTCCAAGGTGGACGGCAAGGACTACCCGATGGCGTTTGTGTTCGAATATGGCAGAGGTCGGGTGTTTCATTGCGCTTTGGGCCACGATGTAAAAGCGATTGAGAATCCACCTGCTGCCGAGCTTTTGCGGCGAGGTTGCGCCTGGACGGCCCGGCTAACACCGGTTGCGGCAGACGTGCATTAATCGGTTATTTTCAGATTCTGTACTTTTTAATGGAGAATGAGTTCTGCAAAATTGAGGTTAGGCATACTTTGAAAAGAAAAAATTGTCTTTTGATTTTTTCTTTTCGAACAGTAAATTATTGTCTAATAAAAAGTTAGCTGAT
>CAZLIO010000351.1:0-4723 GCA_964559025.1 uncultured Pirellulales bacterium
TGAATCCTTGTCTTTAAGGAATATCTTTTGTGGAAGATTCTCAAGAAGCGTTCTATACTTGTTCTCACTTTCCTGCAGAGCCTCCTCCGCCTTCTTGCGCTCTGTGATGTCCACGTAGGCCGCCTGGATAGCGGGCTTTCCCTGGAACTCAATCCGGCTGGCGTGGATCTCCAGACAGCATATCGATCCATCCTTGCGTATCCCGCGAAACTCATAACGCTCCGGCAGTTCTTTACCATTCAGCCGATCCCTATGCTGGCTCCATACAAGCTCACGATCATCCGGATGCACAAATGCCTGTACTTGTTCAGGAGGCGAGGTTGACATCTCCTCCACCGTATAGCCGGTGATATCAGCCATGGCCTGGTTGGCAAAGACAACGCGCCCATTCTGGAAGATTGCCAGCCCCTGCAGCGAATGGTCCACGAGCGAACGATAAGCCTCCTCTGCTCTCTTGCGCTCGGTGATGTCAATGAAGGCTACCTGAATTGCGGACTTTCCCAGATACTCGATCTGGCGGACAAACACGTCCAGCCAAAACTCATCCCCATTTTTTCGCACAAGACGCAATTTGTAGTTGTGCTCAATCGGCTTGTCTGCTAAGCACTCCTCGTAACGCTGTAAAATGGCGGCTTGTTCCTCGGCAGGTATAAATGCCTTTATATCTTCGGCTGAAAGGGCCAGCACCTTCTCTACTGTGAGGCCGGCGATCTTGGCTGCCCTTGGATTCGCGAAGACAATCTGGAAGTCCTGAAGGATTATGATACCCTGCAACGATTGCTCGACTAATGCCCGGTACTTCTGTTCTGATTCCCGCAGCGCCTCTCTCGCTCGTTTTTCCTCGGTTATCTCACGCTGGACCCCAAAGTGTCCGGTGATTCTGCCCTGACTATCGTACAGGCAAATATAATCTCCATCAATCCATATAGGGGTCCCATCACGCTTGCGCTCATCTGTCTCAAGATGCAACCTCCCTGCATCTAAGAAATCCCTCCAAATATTTCTACCATAGGTAATATCATGTGCATAAAGGTCGTTCGGCGTCAGACCGATAAACTGCTCCTGGGATGCCCCGTACTGCTGGAGCATCGCATCGTTGACTTTGGTTATTCGATGATGAGCAAAAACATAATCGAGTACTTTTTCTTTATTGACGGTATCATCCCAGCGTATCGGCTCATCGAACATCATATAGAAGAAACCGTCAAGCGACTGGCTAAAAAATAACTCATGAAGCTCTTCGCGCTTGCGTAGGGTCTCCTCAGCCCGCTTGCGTTCAGTGATGTCTTGCACTATACCTTCATAATACAACGTTTTTCCGGACTTATCTCGAATGACCCATGCATTTTCATTAATAAACAGGGTTGTCCCGTCCCGTTTTCGCCAGGCAGACTCCAGCCCAACGACCTTTCCTTCTCTTTCGATAAGGTCTTTGAATATCGAGCGCGGATACTGCGGTGCGAATTCCTCTTTTTCCAGATTCCGTTGAGAAAGCTCCTCAAAAGATGAATATCCCAGCATTCGCACAAGCGCAGGATTTGCCATAGTAATGCGGCCATCAGGAGTGGTTCTATATACCCCCACAAAAGTATTTTCACTAAGCTCTTTGAATTGCTCCTCCGAGTGCTTCAGTTCCTCTTCCACTTGCTTGAGTTTTGAGGCACGCTCGCGAAAACTATCTAACTCTTGGAGTAATTCCGCTTTGGTCTTTTGGTCATCTCGCATGATTTTCAATGCTCACTCAATCAACGCCTATTCACCTTTGCTCCACAGGGATTTTGGAGCAATAACCTAAATACTTGGAGTAGTTTAGCTTAGACAGCCCACCTTAGTCACTATGTAACCCCAGCTTATACTACAGTTGACTGAAGTATTCAAGATATTTTTGTGCAATTGTCTATCTTATCAATAGTAACTCCTTTTCCTATAGGAGCTTATGGCTCAGAGCGCGCTGGGTCGAAAAACCTTCCAAGAATTCTGGATTCAGCATTAATAGAATCTGAACTGTTTTGGCAGCGGTGAGTTGAGCGCCTAATGTTACATAACTTTCTAAGGAAAAATACGTGATTTCCAGGCCTCGTTCAAAAATGCTGGTTTTTGGGTAACAGTTTCAACAGGCTGAATCTCTCGAATCCGAGCAGCTACAGCCAATGAGAATGGATCTGAACACATGATAAGGGCTTCAATAGCGGGCAAGCGTTTATGAGGCTGTCACGCATTGATGGTTAGCGCGGTGTTATTCACGGTAGGACATTACTCTCTTTTCCTCCAAAGACTTTTTATACCATCTATATGCATCTTCAAGGGCGGCTATTACCGCTCTTCTTGTAACGCTAAAAAACCTTCCCTCTAATTGAATTATGGCTTTTTCAATTCCTTCCTCGACTTTGTTCCCCACAAGTGCGTTATGTAGTATTTTTCCTCCTAAGGAAGGTACTAAAGTGCAGGAGATATCAACGATTGTAGAATCGAAAGGGTCTATTTCAAGCTCTATTGTTATACACCCAAAAACATGTTTGGCAGTAACCTCTTCGGGCAATCTCGCAGAGCCGGCAACTATTATTGTCTCCGGCCTTAAGTTATGCTCCGCAGCCTTTGTCTTCTTAGCAAGTACATCATCTGACTTTTTTACCCGAAACTCAGAACTCTCAATCCCAAAATCAACAATTTTACCATTTCGCCTGTCCATCGTTTCCCCTCTCCCGGGTTCTTGGCCTATACTTACATTTCAATTCTGTTTTTAGCCCTTACCCGTTCTTTAGACTTTTTATACCATCTATATGCATCTTCAAGAGCAGCTATTACCGCTCTTTTTGTTACGCTAAAAAACCTTCTGTTTAATTGTATTACAGCATCTTCAATAGCCTCGTCAAATTTACTTCCTAAAAGAGCGTTGTGTAGTATTTTCTCCCCTAAAAAAGGCAGCAAGGTGCAAGAAACATCAACGATTGTATCATCAACAGGGTCTATTTCAAGTTCAATAGTCACGTAACCAAAGACATGTTTGGCAGTAATATTTTCCGGCAATCTTGCAGAACCGGCAATTACAACTGTCTCCGGCCTTAAGTTGTATTCCACGTCCTTTGTGTATTGGTCTTCATTCATTTTTTACATTCTCCACTTTCTCTTAAACTGAACATAAAAAAATATAACCTATAAATACCGTATCATCAACAAAAATATTGTACACAATTTCCACAATTTCCACAATTTTTTTTAAGTATGTTTTTGTTCGCACCCCCAAAGCCTCGCGGGTATGCTAAATCGTAAAACTTTCCCTTCGCCCGCTTTGTTGAAACATTAGTTGGACTTAGTATCACCCGGGCTCACCTTTGCGGTTGCAAGGGGGGCGTTATCTATCTGAGTTTTACGGCCGGCCTGTATTTTTACGATTTCATTAGCTGTAGCATCAACCTGGTCTTTGCCGGCGTGAAGTGCAACATCGACTGTGAAAAGACGGCTTTGATGCGGGGCAAGCTTGGGGACGCGGCCGAAACGGCGCTCGATCGCCCTGTTGCGGGGAAAGCCGGTTCCCGGTTCCAGGCCTGTTACATAACCGTCCTCGTATGCCACAGGATTTTTCCAGAGCGTGAAGAAAGGTAGCTGCTCGATGGAAAAGGCCATTGATACGGCTTTGTCGGCTGCGGCGTTACGAAGCATAACCTTCGTCCGGTCGTTTTTGTCGGCCCAGAGCCGCAGGCAGAAAACCTGTTCTGGAAATCCCGGCATCGGGGCACGGTAGAGGTTGTACGTGGTGACATCTGAGGCCGGATATTCGTTAATCGGCGTTACCAGACGCGCCGGAGCTACGAACTTTGCGTCTTTTTCCATCAGAGGTGTGCCGTAATTTGCGTGGTAAAGAATGCCGAACTCCTGCTCGATAGCGCTGCGGTTGGTTATCTTGTCCGAGATTCGGAGAGTATTGGAACCCGGCACAGTTGATACTTCTGCTAATAGTTCGAGCTTTGGCCCGTGCATGCAGGTTTCGTCGACCCTGCCGCGTATTCGGATGCGATATGGTGCCTGCCGTTCGACAATCACTTCCACCTGCGATGCGGGGGTGTTTCCAATCTTGCCGTGCAGCGTTAAATCCATTGTTGCCTTTTTGCCTGTGTTGTCGATAAACTCGTCGGTGCCTGGCCCGCCGAAGAATTCCAGTCCGCACCGGACCATCCATTCGTTAAAGCCTTCCAGCCAGCCCAGGCCCTGGCGTGTATGCTGGTTGATATATTTGGGGTGAACCAAGCCCTTCACCGGTGAATCCCAGCCGAGACGCAAATCTCCCATAAGCACTTTCTGGACGGACATCCCACGCGTAGGAACTACCGTAAAGCGGAGCTTGCCGTTGTTGACGTCGATGACCTCGACGCCCTCCTGTTTGCCTCCATGAAGCACATACTTGCGAACCGACCAGGAAACGGGACAATCCGGGGTAATATTTCGGCTTGTGATGTATAAGGTTTCCTTATAAATATTTTGCTCGACGTCGGTGAGGACCTGACGAAAGGGTTCGACGGCCCGGATTGGTGAAATCGCCAAAGTTAAAAATATAATAGAAGCCCATCTCAACATTTCTGCACCACCTTTCTAAGTGAGTTCATCTGATACATTCGGTTTGGTTTTCCAATAGCGACCCAGGTGCCTCATTACAAAGCTGCCTTTCAAGTATAGCAAATAGCAATGTTTGTGCAAGGGGGCTTTGCATTTGAAATTGGCCCATTCG
>CAZLIO010000352.1:0-4719 GCA_964559025.1 uncultured Pirellulales bacterium
CACCGTCAAGCGATGTAAGTTGAAGCTGCGGTTTCTCCGCCTCGTCCGGTCCAGTTCGTGTGGAAAAATTCGCCTCGCGGTTTATCAACGCGTTCGTAAGTATGGGCGCCGAAATAATCACGCTGGGCCTGTAACAGATTGGCCGGCAGGCGCTCGTGACGATAACCGTCGTAAAAGGCCAAAGCCGAGCTCGTAGCCGGCATCGGAATACCCATCTCGAACGCTGTGGTAACGACGCGTCGCCAGGCGGGTTGCGCCTTTTCGACGGCATCCTTAAAGAACGGGTCCAGAAGCAGGTTGGTCAGGTCCGGATTTTTATCGAAGGCCTCCTTGATTTTACCCAGGAAGACCGAGCGGATGATACAGCCGCCTCGCCACATCAGGGCGATACCGCCGTAGTTCAGGTTCCAGTTGTGTTCTGTTGCCGCGGCACGCATAAGTTGATAGCCCTGGGCGTAGCTGATGATTTTCGCGGCGTAAAGGGCCTGTCGCAAATCGTTAATGAGGTACGTTTTATCTGGGGCGAACTGTGACTTCGGGCCCCTCAGGACTTTGGATGCCGCAGCACGTTCTTCTTTTAATGCTGACAGGCAGCGAGCGAAGACAGCTTCACCGATAAGCGTCAGGGGCTGGCCGAGGTTCAGCGCCTCGATGGCCGTCCATTTGCCGGTCCCCTTCTGGCCGGCCGTGTCGAGGATAAGGTCGATGACCTCATTGCCGTCCTCGTCCTTGTAGCCAAGGATGTCCCGCGTGATTTCTATAAGGTACGAGTTAAGTTCGCCTTCGTTCCATTCGGCTAAACACTCGTGCATTTCCTGGTTGGTCATTCCAAGGCCTTCGCCCATCATCTGGTAGGTCTCACATATCATTTGCATATCGCCGTATTCGATACCGTTGTGCACCATTTTTACGAAGTGTCCGGCCCCGTTCTCGCCGACCCAGTCACAGCAAGGCTCACCGTCGTCTGTCTTGGCGCAAATAGCCTGGAATATGGGTTTGATGTGCTCCCAGGCCGGCGGTGAGCCGCCCGGCATAATCGACGGGCCTCGCAGAGCCCCTTCTTCGCCGCCGGAAACGCCCGTGCCGATATAGAGCTTGCCCTTGCTCTCAACGTACGCAGTGCGCCGCATAGTGTCCGGGAAATGCGAGTTACCGCCGTCGATGATGATGTCACCGTCTTCGAGGTGAGGCAGCAGCTTTTCAATAAATGCATCCACCGCCTCACCGGCCTTGACCATCAGCATAATCTTACGGGGCGTCTTTAGATTTTCGGCAAGCTCTTCGATAGAGTGACAGCCGATGATATTCTTGCCTTTGGCTCGGCCGTTGATAAAGTTATCCACCTTCGATACGGTACGGTTGAAGCAGGCCACTGTAAAGCCCTTGCTTTCCATATTCAGGATGAGGTTCTCACCCATTACTGCCAGGCCGATAAGACCGATCTCTGCTTTTGCCATTTCTTGTTACTCCTTAAAACATCACCTTTCGTATCTTGCATTTGGTTTATTGGTTTGGAATAGTCGGTATATATCCGTTGCTCAATCGGTGCAGCACTTCACCGGCGTGTTGCACGACCAGAACGCCCTGGTTCTCTTTGTTTTCATAGTCGGCTATATTTATATCATCTGGATTCATATAACCAAGATTTACCTGTTCGCAGCGCTGTTTGTCAATGCCGGTGGCAAGCACCACGTTAGCCCGCGGTTTTTCGACGCCGTCGATATATGTGCCGATGCCTTTAACATGGGTAGAGTGCGCCATTCCTAACCGCGGAATGCCTGCGAATTTGTCCATTCGCTTCAGGAAATAATCACGCGTATGATAGCCGATTTTATCGAGAATTTTGCCGTGCGTATACGATATTTCCGTAATATGTGGGGCGTAAATAATCAGCGTGCCGCCGTCGGCGAGTATCGGTTCGAGTTTGTACATCACCTTTCCCGCCGTCCAGATATCGTCGTACATCTTCGGTGCAATCCCGAGAATGGTGTGATAGGGTTTATCTTTGTAAATAATATGGACGTCCCTGGACAAATCCGCCGCCTTTCCCCAGGCCTCGGTGCAATCGCCGATGAATATTCCCTTGAGCTTGTTCCCCACAGCTACGATGGCGAATAGTTTGTGCGGCATTTTTATAAACGAAGCTGCCTTTTCAACCACTTCTCGTGTCGGCGTCCATTTGTTGCCGTTTATAACAGGATTTGTTATCACGCCACTTAGCCAGTGAAAAAAGTTTATGATTTCATCACCGCCGATACCGGGGAAAATGTACTTATGTCCGCCGGAAAAGCCGACAACCTCGTGTGGAAATACAGGGCCCAATATAAAAAATTCGTCGTACTCAAAAATCAGTTTGTTAATAGCTATGTCAACTTCTTCACGAAACAGACCTCCGCTTATTTGCTCGATTTCGTCGGCGGAAATTCTGCCTATGGAAGTGAAAATCTGCGGTTTTTCCCATTCGTGGTTGAAAAACTTTACCGATGCGTATTTGCTGCCGCGCTCATCCGCTGTCATACAAAGTCTGGTGCAGATTTGCTCTTCGCTCAAAGGTCGATGGGTTCCCAGCGCAACTAAGCAATCGACGGCCTTTGCCTTTTGTTCCAGGCAGTCATAAATGATTTTAAATATATCGCCTATAGGCCCCGAACGGGTATTGTCGGGAATTATCAGCAGAATTCGTTTGCCGGTATAGTCGTTTTGCCCAAAGAACTCGGCGATTGCTTCACCGGCCTGACTATTTTCAACATAACCATCTTTATTTTGTCGTTCGATTATCATTATTCGTATCTCGTCCTTTTGTTTATCATTGACTTTTCATTTTTTATAAATCGGGACGGCTCGCGCAGAACCCTAATGTCAGCCCGCCGTCCACAGTGATACTGGCCCCCGTCAGGTAGTCGCACTTCTTCGAGCTCAGGAAGGTAACAAGGTGGGCTATTTCTTCTGTGGTGCCGATTCTGCCTGCCGGGATGGAGGTCAGAAATTGTGATTGTCTTTCCAGCGGGGTCAATTCCGTAGCGATAGCGCCGGCCACAATAGAGTTAACCTGAATATTGTATTGCGACAATTCCAAAGCCAGAGACTTTGTCAGGATTTCCAGAGCGCCCTTTGAGGCGCTGTAGTGGGCATAGTATCGCCTGGGGTCATAGGCATGGACAGAGCTGATATTAATAATCTTTCCACCGGCTTTGTTAGTGCACATCATTTTAGCCGCATGTTGAGAGCACAAAAAAGGCGCCTTGAGATTAACCGAAAGCACGTGGTCCCAATCCTCTTCCTTAAGCTCCAGAATAGAACTGGGGTTCTGTGTGGCTGCATTGTTGACGAGTATATCCAGTCCGGTGAAAGTTTGCTTTATCTGCGAAAACATTTTGTCAATCGCTGCGGGCTTTGAGAAATCCGCTGCGACCATGATGGAATCCCGACTTAACTTTTTCACCTCTTCGAAAGAACGGCAAAGGTCGTCAGAGTCTTGGGGACCGTGAACAATCACTTTGCATCCCTTGCGAGCCAGTTCAAGAGCGATAGTCTTGCCGATGCCCCGGCTTGACCCGGTGACCAGCGCAACTTTACCTTTGAGCTCCATCTTTTGTCTCCTTGGGAAAATGAATAGAGCCGGCGTAATCCATTATCAGGTAACGAAGGTTGTGCTTATCAGCTGTCCCCTGAAATTTATTTACATCGGCGTTCATAATTGACAATCGATAATTACCTTGACCGCTCCGGTTTTACTCTTATTACAGGCCACCTCGAAGGCCTTTACCGCATCGGACAGCTCGAAGCGGTGCGTAATTAGCGGGTCCACTTTTACCTGTCCGGCTGATACTAATTCGATGACCCGTGGAAAATCGGTGTACATAGCGTTTGAGGACGTTCTTATCGTCCGCTCTCCGCTGAGCAGCAGTGATGGAAAGCTAAGCTCATCTTCCTTCGTTGCCATCAGGACCAGCGTCCCGCCTTTTTTGAGGATTTTCAATGATTCGAGAATACTTGCCGATGTGCCGACCGTGTTAAAGGCAAGATTAACGCCCTGGGAATTCGTTTGTTCCATAACAAGGTCGTAGAGGCACTTCGAGCCGCTGCTGAGATTAAGAGGATAATCGACACCGACTTTTTCCGCGATAGTAACATTCTCAGCGGCGATATCAGTAATGAAGGTCAGGGTCGCCCCGTAAACCTTGACAAGCTGTGCTATCAGCAGGCCGATGGGGCCGGCCCCTAAAATGGCAACCTTATCTAACGGCTTTGGCCGGCCTACATCCACGGCATGAATCGCCGCAATCAGAGGATCAAAAAACGTGGCCTGCTCATCGGTTACGTTTTCGGGCAGCTCGAAGAGCTGACTGGCGAACGCAGGGCAATACTCCGCCATCCCACCCGGATAGAGCTCCATTTCGCCCCACCCTTGTCCGTGGCCGAGGTGTTTTGTGTAGTCGCACAGATTTTCCTGCCCGTTTCGGCAAAAGCTGCATCTCCCGCAGCTAATAAAAGTATTAACGCCGACACGCTTGGCGAGCAGATGAGTATCGGATTTGTCGAAAACCTCGTGGACAACACCTGTGAGCTCGTGCCCGAGGATGATGTTCGGCGGGTTATCGATATGACGGCCGAGGGTCTGTTTGCTCCACGGATTCTCGCCGTGGAAGTAACGAACGTCACTTCCGCAGATACCGCATTTGGAGACCTTGATTAGCACCTGCCCGGCTGAAAGCTGCG
>CAZLIO010000353.1:0-4717 GCA_964559025.1 uncultured Pirellulales bacterium
TTGGCCTTTTTCATAATCAAACTCCCTTGTCCTGGTTATCGCTGATTTTGTTATTGGCTTTTACTTTCATGGTTAAGTCCCTTACTACGGTAAACGGAAAGCTAACCATCTGCCGCAGGCCCTCCACGGAAGAAAGTGTTCGAACTTGGCTTCTAACCTCTGTAAGAAGCTCTCCAAAGACAACTTTTCCTTCTACCTCTCCAACTTCTTTTATCATGGATAAACGATGTATTGAGTATAATCCAATTATAAACGCAATAGCAAAGAAAAAGTCCCACTGCTGTAGATTCAGAGTAGGAAGACTGAATTCTCCCCCGGGACCTTTATAATTAAGTACCCAGTCTAATTCCCGGTTTGCAAAGAAGTCCGCGAACTTACCGCCTAAAATCGGGGCAATGCCCGCTGCTATTGAGTTGGCAATTGTATTGGCCGCAAGATAGGACGTTGCCTGTCCCTCCGGTGCAAGTTTCATGCTGATATTGCCGGAGGCCAGAGATACTCCCGCTGAGGAAAGGCCTATTACAGCATGAATAATTATCAACAACGGAATGGTTAAAAAGTACTTTTCAGGCATTGTGGTAAAAGTCCAGGCGAGAATCGAAATGATAAATAAAGGCCCACAGATGGCGAGTACCGATTTGTTGCTGAAACTGTCTGTGAATTTGCCCCAGATTCTAAGAAAAGTGAAGTTCAGCACCTGGCTGAGAATTGAAAGGCCAATGATAAATGACATACTCAGTCCTAATCTTTTGAGCATATAAACCATAAAGAAAGGTGCAGCCAGATTTACCGCAAAATTCCATGAGCACATAAACACAATAAGCTTTCGAAAATTCTCATCTTTAAATGGTTTGGAAAGCAGCTTTAAAATACTTGATTTCTCCCCAACGGCGGGCATACGTTTCTCGGGTGTTTTGTATAAATAATAAAGCCCGAGAGCGCCGGCCGCAAAACCGGCCAAAAAAAGAATTGAATAGCCATGCACCTCATATTCGGCAAACAGCTTTTTCCAGAGGTCTAAATAGACAGCCGCGCACACGCTGAGCGCAATTCCCACACCTGTGGCGATTCTCATTCTTTTCGAGAAGAATGCTCCCAAAATGTTTTGTGGTATCAGGTCCCGCATCCACGAATTCCAGCCGCAGCCCGAAACGGCACCAAGTGCCGAAGCTGCTATCATCGATACCAGCAAAACAGCAAGTCCGATTTTGGCCCCGAACAGGAAAGGACTCAGAGCAATAAACAGCCAGCACAACCTGCTTAGTCCTGCCGTGATAACAACAATCGCACGCCTGTTGCGTATCTTTTCAACAAGAAAAATCGAAGGCAATTGAAGCAATTGAGCCAACGGCCCGATGGCAGCCAATAAGCCGATAACAAAATTAGATGCACCAAGCTTGACGGCAAAAGCGACTAAAAATGCTCCACCGGTCAATATCCCCATCGACTGTGATGCGATTCCATCCTTGATAACATAACTCAGACCCGATTGAACTTGCTCGTCCGTGAGAGTTTCTTCGGTTTTAAACCACATAACAGAACGCCTCCTTTCTTTTCAAAGTATGCCTAACCTCAATTTTGCAGAACTCATTTCTTTGTGCTCACCCGCTGTAATTCCGCTACGGCCATATTATACCAATTACATTTAATTACTGCGCTCCTTGTGTTTAGCACAAAAGGGTGGCAGCCTCAAGCGCAGCTTGGGGATGGCTCGCTGCTCTTTATATAAAGCGCAGCTTTTAATTACAATTGGCATTATATCGTTATCAAGAATTGGAAATCAAAAAAAATATTGAGGACTGGAATTTAAAATAGAAAATCCTCTCTTTGTCAAACTCCACACTCAAAAATCCAGGTATTGTTTCGCTTTTTTCAGCCTGACGCCTACCTTGCCGATGTCTTCGATATGCCTTATTCTTCCGGTTTTTCGCTGCTCCAAAATACGGTTGACCGTTACCGGCCCAAGCCCGGGCACCCTCAAAAGCGAAAACCTCGATGCCCGATTTATATTTATAGGAAACACCTCAGGATGTCTCAGCGCCCACGCTTCTTTTGGGTCGATAGTCAAAGACAAGTTTTCATTCTTCTCGAAAACAATGTCTGATTCCTTGAAGCCGTATTTGCGAAGCAGGAAATCCACCTGATACAGCCGATGTTCACGCATAAGAATATCCGTCGGTCTTTCCTGTCCGGCTTGTTCACCGGCTATAGATTCGTCACCCAATTCCTTTTGATAAGCGCTGAAATATACTCTGTGCATTTTCAGCCGCTCATACAGGCCGTACATATACTTCACGATTTCCGCATCCGGTTCCCCGGCGGCCCCAACGATAAACTGCGTTGTCTGCTTGACCCTTTGGTATCTCGAACCGCGTCCGGTCAGTCTGCTGATAAGCTTGATTGGCTCAATAATATCCTGAATATATCTTTTTTTCTTCGATACTTTCTCCAGTCTCTTTGCACCCGGCGTTTCGATATTCAGTGAGACTGCGCTGGCTAATGAAACAGCCTCTTCTATAGCCGCATCGCTTGCCCCCGGAATGACCTTTAAATGAATGTACCCTCTAAAGCCGTGTTTTTTTCGCAGTAATCTTGCAACACCGTTGAGTCGGTCCATTGTCGCATCAGCCGAGCCTAAGACGCCCGAGCTTAGAAACAGCCCAAAGACTTTTCGCTGATTATAATAATCCAGAAATACCTTTGCCGTCTCCTCCGGCCTAAGACTGCACCGGCGAACGTCCATCTGCTCTCTGAGCGGACAGTACTTGCAGTCATTCGTGCACACATTTGAGAGCAGCGTCTTAAACAGGACACTTTTGCCCCCATTTGGAAGCGTTACCGGATATATCCATTTGCCGTCACTGCTGCGCTTTCGGCTTTGTTCCTTATTACAACTGCACGCACACGCCAAATCATACTGCGCATCAGTGCTGAGTATCTCCAATTTCTCCTGCGTATTTGGTCTGGAAATAACACCAACCATCGCTCTTGGCCCTTTGCGATTTCTCTGATATCCTTATCTATAACTAATATAACGATGGTAGAATTACATGCAATATTATATCAGCCGAAAAGTGAGAAATAATTGCTGACTTGTTTATACTGTTCCCCATCACACGGCTTAACTATAGTAACGATTTGTTTCTGTGAAAAGTTTAATGACTGATGGCCGCTGTCGTAATGGCCGGCATGATGCAGCACACCATAATAGCCGCCTGCATAGCTTCGATGGCTTCTTTCGCAGCCTTTCCGGTTATCTCGCCGTCGCTAATTTCTTTAATCCGGGCTTTCCGGCCTTTCAGCTCCTTTTTATCAAAGACTACTTTTAGAAGACCTGTACTGTTGGCCAGTGACACGAGAACAATGGTTCGGGGGTCAATATCCCTGCTGTCGGTAAAGATGGCCTGTCTGAGCCGTTCAATCAATTTCCTTTCCGGCTCCGGATTGATTTCGGGATATATCTTTCGCGCAAAAAGCAGCAAAATTTTATCTTCGTCGGCCCTGAGAATACCACGCTGGCACAATTGTAGAGCTACCCGGTGTTTAAGGTTCTTTACGCCGGCAAATCGTGATACCCAACTCTGAAGCGATGCACGTCTTTTCGCATTGCTGATTTTTTCAAGGCATTCGTCGATTAACGGCTCACCGAAAGGCTGTGAGCTAATAAGGTCGACGAGCTTTTTCTTTCTGGATTCCCCTACGGCAATACGCTTGTTCAGCAACAGCTCAGCCAGCACCGCTGCCCCGATTGCATACTGGTACATAGTTCCCGATGCAATAGTACCTTCCTCATCACGCAAAGCCAAAAGCATTATCTCTTCGTGAAGGAATAGATTAGTCTGTATTGTCATTCAAATGCTTTCCTGAAAAGAGTTAGACTGACTCTTTTCCCGGCCCAATAATTCATTCTGTTTGGCTCTTAACTTCCGTCTGGTCTTTGATTACCGAGGCGGCCGCCTTAATCACCCCGGCAATGTCGGAAAGGTTCGAAGGAATTATAATTGAGTTGTTGGTCTTTGCAAGTTTGCCGAATTCATTCAGGTACTGTTCGGCGATGCGCAGGTTTACAGCATTAACACCGCCTTTTTCATTTATCGCAGAGGCAATTTCTCTGATTCCGTTTGCTGTTGCCTCGGCAACTTTTAGAATTTCGACGGCCCGGCCTTCGGCCTCGTTTATCCGTTTTTGTTTCTCACCTTCCGACTGGGCGATCATCTGTTGTTTTTCGCCCTCGGCCCTGTTTATCTTCGCCTGTCTGTCGCCTTCGGATTCGGCAATAGTCGCCCGTTTTTCCCGCTCTGCCCGCATCTGTTTTTCCATTGCATCTTTGATGCTCTGTGGCGGCAGAATGTTCTTCACTTCATATCGTGTTACTTTAACTCCCCACGGGTCCGACGCCTTGTCCACGGCATCGACAATCGCACTGTTTATCGTCTCCCTTTCCTCGAAGGTCTTATCCAGCTCGAGCTTACCCATTACGCTCCTCATAGTTGTCTGGGCTAATTGCGCGGATGCAAACGCGTAATTGTTTATTCCGTAAGAGGCTTTCTTCGGGTCAACAACCTGCATATACAGGATTCCGTCAACCTCGACTGCGATATTGTCCTTTGTGATACACTGTTGCGGTGCAACATCAATTGCCTGCTCTTTTAAGGTGTGTTTGTATGAAACCTTGTCGAGAAACGGCACAAGTATATGAAATCCCGCTTCGAGTGTG
>CAZLIO010000354.1:0-4703 GCA_964559025.1 uncultured Pirellulales bacterium
AGAATATAATAAGATTCAGACGAAAAATATGAGGTTCGTTGACTATATTAAGGCTTGCGAGGATAACGGACTTCTGAAACGTGGAGTTTATCGTCTGTCAGATTCAGTAAGGGATTTTAGAAATTTGGTTCATCTCGATAACGAAAAAACAAAAAGACATACCGTATCAAAGGCAACTGCAAAGGGCGCTGTTTCCTCTATATTCACTATTGCCAATGATTTTCAGTAGATTGTGGTGACTGGTAAGCGATTAGGCATCAAGTCATACTCAATAGGGACTGGTTAATTTGTTGTTGGCGTGATTAGATTGCTTAGGCCTGACGGCCTCCTAAGAAAATAAACGGTTTTCGTACTGTAAGGTTTGAGATTGCCACAGTCGCCTACGGCTCCTTCGCAATGAGGTTGTTGGTCCATTTTCTTTTGCATACTTCCTGAGAATCAGGTCAGGTGCTCGATGCTTTTAATCGGTTTGGCAGTAGAAGAAATTTGCTTTGGCCTTAATTTGCTTGAAACAGCCGGCTGCTGATTGTAGAATTAAGTATATATCTGGCTAATAGAATATTTTTCAATTTGTAAGTGATGCTGGAATTTTTATTATATCCTAAGTCTATAGCACTTATTGGTGCTTCGCGGACACCCGGCAAGGTTGGCTATGAGATATTGGCCAACCTTTTAGATGGTGGTTTTGAGGGGCAAATCATACCGGTGAATCCTTCAGCCGATGAGATATTAGGCCTGAGCTGTTTACACGATTTGAATACATACACAAGCACCGTTGACTTAGCAGTTATCGCGGTGCCGGCAGCGTCAGTTCTCAAGACCGTGGAAAGTTCGATTAGAGCAGAAGTAAAAGCAATAGCGATCATCACCTCTGGCTTTAGAGAGACCGGGCCGGAGGGAACTAAAATTCAATCCGAGATCGCGCAGCTTTGTTCGCAGGCCGGCGTTCGTCTGTTAGGGCCTAATTGTCTGGGTCTGATTAATACCGGACATCGGATGAACGCTTCGTTTTCAAAACGTATGCCGAAGGCCGGCGGCATATCAGTCCTGTCCCAGTCGGGAGCGGTCTGTACGGCAATGTTAGATTGGGCTATGGCCCGAGGGCTCGGCTTAGCAAAAGTCATCAGCATAGGTAACAAGGCTGACCTTAATGAGGCCGACTTCTTATCGGTATTTGAAACAGATGAACAGACAAAAGTCATCGTCGGCTACCTCGAAAACATTACATCCGGCGACAAGTTCATTAAGGCCGCACGGGCAGCGGCTTCAGCCAAACCATTGGTCCTGTTGAGGGCGGGAGTTACCGAGGCGGGAATGAAGGCGGCATCGGCGCATACCGGTGGTTTGGCCGGAGATGATATTGCCTATGCCGCGGCGTTTAAGCGGGCCGGTGTAATACGGGCAGAAAGCTTTGACTCGCTTTTCGACTACGCTGTGGCGCTCTCTATGCAGCCTCTGCCCAAAGGCAATCGCGTTGCAATCATAACCAACGCCGGAGGGCCTGCCGTTATGGCTGCTGATGCCCTCGAGCAATCCGGGATGAAGGTGGCCACTCTGAACGGTCACAGTGCCGGCGCCCTCAGGGAGAAGCTGCCCCCTGCAGCTATCGTCAGCAATCCAATTGACGTATTGGGCGATGCCGACCCTAAGCGATATGCCACCGCTGTCAGTGCCGCGCAAAAAGACGGCTCAGTCGATGCTATCATCGTGATTCTAACGCCGCACGCAATGACCAAACCGGCCGAAACGGCTCGGGCTATTGCCGCTTGCAGTTCTGATGACAAGCCGGTGCTTGCGGTTTTCCTGGGAAGTGCTGATGCGATGCCTGAACGCAGGGAATTGGCCGATTGCAATCTGCCCGATTACCCTTCACCGGAGCGGGCTGTCGCAGCGCTGCGGGCTATGTATGAATATGGTACCTGGCGCAGTCGTCCGGCGCGTGTTGTTACTCGGTTTCCAGTTAACCGGCATAGGGTCGAGCGTATCATCTCGCGGCATTTAAAAACAAATCATATCCAGATCGGCGAGGTTGAAGCCAAAGAAATCCTGCGGGCTTACGACTTTAATGTGCCGGATGGTCGTGTGGCCAACAGGTCTGAAGAGGCCGTAGAAATCGCCGAAAGAATCGGATTTCCTGTGGCTATGAAGATTGTTTCGGCTGATATTGTCCACAAGTACGATGTGGGGGGTATAAAGCTGAATATATCCGGCCCCGACCAGGTGCGCGATACCTTTGACCTGCTAACGCTGCGGGTCAGCAGGCGGGCACCCGAAGCCAGATTAAACGGCGTTTACGTAGAGAAGATGTGCGTCCGTGGGCTGGAGGTAATCCTTGGTATGACGTCCGATTCGCAGTTTGGACCTATGCTCATATTCGGACTGGGCGGCACTTTTGTAGATGTGCTTAAGGATGTTTCCTGTTATCTGGCACCTATCACCGCCGACGAAGCGATGCAGATGTTAATGGAGACCAGGTCATACGCCTTGCTTAAAGGCGCCCGCGGCCAGGCCGATGTGGACCTGTCCGCTATTACGGGCGGTCTGCAGCGAATAAGCCAGCTGGCTACTGACTTCCCGCAGATTAAAGAGTTGAACATCAATCCGTTCATCGTCGGAAGCCTCGGCACCGAAGCAATGGTAGTAGATGCACAAATAACCCTCTGCCGGGGTCCCCAATCACAAGAAGAAGCATTCGAGGGGCCTGCTGAATCTGGTAGCAAATAAATGACCGAACCCAATCCCGGCTACAATAAAGAAAACACCGCGAGCTGGCAGGAAAAATACCGGAGCATGATTGCCTCAGCCGGGGAAGCTATTGCCCGCATACGTCCAGGGCAGCGGGTGTTCATCGGTACCGGTTGTGCCCAGCCTCAGGTGTTGGTTAAGGCCTTAGTCAATCGTGCCGCCGAATTAGAGGATATCGAAATTATTCATTTGCTGAGCCTTGCTGAGCCGTCTTATGGGCAAAAGGAATTAGCCAAACATTTTCATATCCATAGCTTCTTCATAGGTAGTAACATTAACGAGATGCAGGAATTAGGGGACTACACGCCGATATTTCTTTCCGACATACCACGCCTGTTCCTCTCCGGGGAGCTGCCTGTTGATGTTGCTTTGATACAGGCTACCCCACCTAATGAGCAGGGAATGTGCTCTCTGGGGATTTCTGTCGATATCACCAAGAGCGCCGCCGTGAACGCCGGTTTTGTCATCGCCCAGGTAAACCCACAGATGCCGTGGACCATGGGAGACAGCCAGTTGTACGTACACGACATCGACATTCTCGTGCCGGGTGAGAGTCCCATTCTCGAAGCGACGCTGCCTGAGCCCTCGAAGACATCCCGCCGGATCGCCGAGTACGTAGCAGCCCTGATTCCGGACGGCTCCACAGTGGAGTTAGGAATCAGACGCATTCCACTGGCGGTAGTCGAGTTTTTAAAAGACAAGCGCGACCTCGGAATTCACACGGAAGTACTCTCTGAGGCCGTCATTGACCTGGTTGAGTCCGGGGTGATAACAGGAGCGCGAAAAAATATCGACCGCGGCAGGATAGTAGCAAGTTTGTGCATGGGCACGCGCAAGCTTTATGATTATATTGACGGCAATCCTGTTTTTTCTTTCCGGCCCGCTGAGTATGTCAGTGACCCCTACCTTATAAGCCGGCAGCATAACATGGTTGCCATCAGCGTTGCACAAGAGGTAGACTTAACGGGACAGGTCTGTGCCAGTTCGCTGGAATCCGGGTTCTCCGGCCTGGGAAGTCATATGGACTTTACTCACGGGGCTGCCAGGGCCTCCGGAGGCAAATCGATTATCGCCTTGGAGTCCACTCGCAGTCACGACACTATCTCACGGATCACCGCCCATCTTAGTCGCCACGCCGGCGTGTCTGCTACCTGCTGTGAAGTGCATTATGTAGTTACTGAATACGGCGTTGCCTACCTTTATGGAAAAAGTCTGCGGGAGCGCGCTTTGGCACTTATCAGCATCGCACATCCAAAATTCCGCGCCGAATTACTCAAAGAGGCCATCGAAGATAATTACCTTAGTTCTGATTTGGCGGCGGTCGAAGGGAAAGTTTTTGTCGGCCCACAGGAATTGAAGACCTCGATGGTGCTCGAAGACGGAATGCAAGTAAACTTCCGTACTATGCATCCGACTGATGAGAGGCGGATGCGCGACCTCTTCTACTCGCTCTCCAGGCAGACCATACACTACCGTTTTATGTCAAATATTACGCGACTACCACAGAAGGAGGTCCTGAATTTCCTATATACCGACTACCGAAGCGATATGGCGATTGTCGGGACTTTACCTGAAGCACACGGCGAAGAGATTATTACCATCGGGCGCTACTATTTGAATCCACGAACTAATCGCGCCGAGGTGGCCTTCATTGTTCGCGACCAGTGGCAGAACCGCGGTATTGGAACTTTTTTGCTGAAGTATCTTGTTACCATCGCAAAGCGCAACGGCATTGCCGGTTTTACTGCTGAGGTTCTGGTAGATAACAAACCGATGCTGGCGGTGCTGCATAAAAGCGGCTGTAAAATTCGCAGCCAATTGGAAGACCGAGTTTACAGCTTCGAATTGGATTTTGAGTAGCGCCCCCCCTGCCCTTCTGACGCCTTAAGTCTTAAAGCTTCTAATACCAATTCTATTTATTGATTGCCGATTACCTGACTCTGTCATTCCTGCGAAGG
>CAZLIO010000355.1:0-3998 GCA_964559025.1 uncultured Pirellulales bacterium
AAGCGAAGGGTTCAGACTTGTCCTTGAGCAAAGCGAAGGAATGACAGGCGAGAGCGAATAGTTATTCGGATGGGCTCTTGATACTATGCTACCCGAGCAGGCCGGCGAGCGAGTAATTGGCTCAGGCCCTCCCCGACAGATACCTTGCGGGCTCGCGCGGCAAAGTCATCAATCTCTTCAACTTTCTCGAAGCCGACGACCATCGCATCCAAACAGCCCGACTCCAGGGCATATTTGATGGATCCGTCGCGTTTCTCGGGACTGTTGCCGAACGTCCCCTCACCTATTATCTTCATCCCTATCACAGCCTTGCCGCCCCTGCGCATCGCTTTGAGGACTGCTTCGACCTTCGGTATCTCTTCGACCGTCTTGACGTCCATTTTCACTGCGTACGGATTGATACGAACGTGCACCGAATCCACCCACGGCTCCTTTACACACGCCCCAAGCGCCTCCAGCGAGTGGCATGAGACTCCGTGCGCACGGACAAGGCCTTTCTTCTTGAGCTTCGCCAGGATATTCATTTGCTCGCCCAGCTCTTCCGGCCATTGGCCCGATGTAACACAATGAAACAATATCAGGTCAACGTAATCGGTCTTCAGCTCCTTCAAAAAGCGCTCTACAACAATATCCGGGCTCGGCCGTTCCTTTTCCGGTATCCCACCGCGGCGAAACCATATCTTGCTCGTTATCGCGTAATCTTTGCGCCGCATCTTCTTCAGTGCTTCAGCCAGGAACGGGTGCGTCCCGTACAAATCCGCCGCATCAAACAGCCTGACACCCCGTTCATAGCACCCCATTGCCAGCGCATCGAACTTCTCTTTGCCCATACGCGTATGATTCGACTGCCGGCCGCCGCCACGCATTCCGGTGCCCAGGCCCACACGGGAAACCTTTATCCCCGTCTTTCCTAACGGCACAAGTTCATACGGGTCATGCTTTTTGGATTTCTGTTGTGCAGCATTAATGCACCCCGACCCTAAAAGAACTCCGCCCATCCCCGCAATCGACCTAACTAAAAATTCACGACGTTTCATATCCATCGCTGTTCACTCCTTAACTCTTCTGCATAACATTAGAAACAACACCAGAATATATTAATTTACCTGATAACGCAAGAGATTTCCATCCAAAGGCGGTTCGATATTCTATGCTCAGCCTTTAAGCTCTGCCGATGCAAGAATTCTCCTGCATGTGCAGTGATTTCCTAAGTGACATAACGCAAGCTTTGAAGCGGTAAACTTGATTGGAAACGAGAAATTATTTATTTCCCCGTATCCGATTGTTATATGTGGGAAAAATTTCTCGAAGCTCGATTTTATAGAATAGCTCTTAATCCAGGCCAAAGTTGATTCGCTTGCCATTGGCGTAGAAAGCACCATATCCGCCGTTACATCATAGTTAAAATATGGCGCCAGTCTCCGCATAACTTCTTCATGAAGTGATTGAAGTGCTTCTGTTCTTTCTATCTGAAGAACCGACACTTGTTCGCCTGTTGAATTCGTTCCGGTATGGATGCCGATAGCACTTAACTGCCCCAAGGAGCTTTGTTTTGCGATTGCCTGCAGAACTTTCTCAATATCGGCGATGTCCCTTTTGTCAATACAACCCATAGCCAAAGAGATATGCGGCAGGCAGCTCTCTTTATCCAAAACAATTTTGTCGGGGCATTGTTTCAGCAGCTCTTTATTTGCTTCGATAGCTTTGTCCGCCATCTCTTCCGAAGGTAACAGTACAGCATCAACCGCTATTTCCGCCATCAGGCTCATCTCCATAAAACAATTCTGCCGTTTTTATCTTACAGGAGCTAAACCAAACCGGGCAGTAAAAACCTCTGCCGTTTGTTTTCAATCGTATTATTCTGTAACGTCTAATTTGATGGGTGGCAGCCTCAAGCGGGTCCCGAAAAGCTTGTCCCCGAGAAAGCGGGGATCGGGACGAGCTTGGGGATGGTTTGGACCAGCTACCAGTAACCATCACGCATTTATAGTGTTACAGTTCAGTAGTCCTTAAAACTCTTCATCCACTCCGGCGAGTCAGGATTCTCGACGGCGGTCAGAAGTCAGATTATCTGTTCTCTTCCTTCTGTCTTCTGTCCTCAACGGTGGTCATCGGCCAGCTCGAACATGTCGAGGATTCGTTCGAGCGCATCGTATGGGGACGTGCCGATGTTCACCGTCAACATATCGTTCCTGTTGGAAACGGTAGTCACGTGTCCGGCAGCGAACAAAATGTTGCTGGCCGCCCGCTGATGGCTCGTTCGGGTCTTCACCTGGAACGTTGCCAGCGATGGGTGCGCCAGGAACTGCACATCGGTTGCCAGAGCAGCGATTGGCTGCCCTTTGCTGTTCCGGCCCAGGTCGCTCAGTCTAATGTGAAGCTCCTTTGGTGTCCCGGTGAGCAAGGCCACAGATGCGTGGCGGTAGTAGAAGTCGCTCTGGGCCTGCGCCTGTCCGACCTGGGCCAGTTGCTCTCTGGCCTCCGACGGCTGGTCTGCACCCGGGCAGAACAGCACCGTGGGCTGATGGTTGAGATAGTCTTTCAGTAGCAGCCCCAGTCCTACAGGGGCGCCGTCTTCCAGGGACAACAGGCTGGTCACGTTGCCGGTCACCGTGTAGAAGTTCGAACCCGTTACCGGCCGGCCGGCCGGCCCGAAGGGAATCGTGTCGTCGAAGTCCTCGGCATATAGATGGATCGCAACGCCCACCTGGCGGAGGTTCCCTGCACAGGCCATCCTATGCGCCTGATGTCTGGCCTGGGTCAATGCCGGTAACAGTATAGCTATCAACAGGGCCAGGATGGCTATTACCACCAACAGCTCCACAAGGGTGAAGCCGGTCCGCTTCTCGTCATTAACATTCGATGGATGGCTTATCGTGCGCATTTCACTTCTCGGACATGGGGCTTGTCATCCACCGTGTCCGGTCTTCTCCAAAAATACAATTACTCTTTGACCGTCAACGCCAAGCCCGGACCAGGCAGCGACTCTAAGAGCCGTACGTGGTCCAGGTCCCAAAACCCGCCCGGCATCCCGGCCGCACGCAGGGCCACGCCAATGGCCATCCCCGCCCAGGCATCGCCGGCCTGAACTGTCGGCAGGTACAGCGAGACGTCCGTTAATTGGGTCACAGATAGGCCCGTTGCCTCCACCGCCTGATGCACAATGTCCACGGGCTTGTTGGCGTCGCGATAGTAGAGCACCAGCTCGAGGGCATCCACCGGCTCGGCGCTTGACGGCGGGAATCTTCCGGAGACACCTACGGCCACGGTCAGTTGGTAGTCGCAGCCTATCTTATATGTAGTATCCAGATCCTGTTCCAGGGCATTGCCCGCCTGCGACCCCAGAAAGGCCAGTTGGCTCCCATCGGCATTGACTACGTGATCCGGGCTATCCGAGGGGGTATTGGCGAACACGCCGGTATTAGTGCTGGACACGGTGTCCAGGTCAATCTCCGTCCACAGGTCCACATAGGGCACCGCCGGAAAGCCGTTGGGGTCCACCACCGGGGCCTCGAACGAGGCGTTCTCAATCGGAATCGATACTGGCGGCGACTCGATGAGCCGTACGTGGTCCAGGTCCCAGAATCCGCCCGGCATCCCGTTCGCACGCAGGGCCACGCCAATGGCCATCCCCGCCCAGGCATCGTCGGCCTGAACCCTCGGCAGAGATACCGAGAAATCCTGCAATAGTGGCGCCCAGGGCAAAGCCGTTACCGTCTGTGACACAAGGTCCACAGGTTCGTTCCCGTCACGGTAGTAGAGAACCAGCTCAAGCGTATCGGCCGGTGCCTCAGCAGATGGCGGAAATCTCCAAGAGACCCCTATTGCCACAGTTAGCCGATAGTCGCAGCCTATCTTATACGTAGTATCCAGGTCCTGTTCCAGGGCATTGCCAGTCTGAGACCCCAGGAAGGCCAGTTGGCTCCCATCGGCATTGACTACATGATCCGGGCTATCCGAGGGGGTATTGGCGAACACGCCGGTATTAGTGCTGGACA
>CAZLIO010000355.1:4098-4702 GCA_964559025.1 uncultured Pirellulales bacterium
CATTGACTACATGATCCGGGCTATCCGAGGGGGTATTGGCGAACACGCCGGTATTGGTGCTGGACAGGGTATCCATATCAATCTCCATCCACCCGTCCACCTGGGGTAATGCGCCAAAACCATTGGGGCCCACCACCGGGGCCTCGAACGAGGCATTCTCAATCGGAATCGATGCCGACCTGACCGGTGCGGCGGCCCATAAGCCCGCAATTACCAGCACACTTAGATAGATAACGTGGTGTAACATCCCTCTAAACACTCTTTTCTCACCCATGATAAAACAACCGCCTCTTACAAATAAAGTCGCAAAACAAAATGCAATCATACACACATAGGGATTGAAAATCAAGGCAAAAATAGCACGTATCACCTTTTGGCAGCAACGTACCTTAACTTATGACGAACAATCCTATGCCCGGAACGTAATGTTAAGTAGCACTCCTCCTCCTTCAAAAATAAAGGGAGAGCAATCAAACACTCTCCCTTTATTTCCGTGCTCAAGTCTTACAAGTCCTGACTGTTTGGTGGTCGGTTCTTCTTTTTCAGAAATACGGCTCAAACTTGATAGCATAGGGATTTGTAATAATAGCGAAAATAGGTAATG
>CAZLIO010000356.1:0-4701 GCA_964559025.1 uncultured Pirellulales bacterium
GAAACCGAGGCGGAGAAAAAACTGACTGAGCATCTCCTGCAGCGAGGCTTTACCCGGGAGCAGGCAGCGATAAAACTCGTATTGGAAGATAAGAGGATAAGCAGTGCCTGTGTCGGCATGCAGACTGTACCCATATTAAATGCAAACGTCGCTGCCGCACTGGATAAAACTAAACTCACCCAGGCCGATAGAGAGGTTTTCAATGAATACGCTAAGGCGACCTGCAGTGGTTATTGTGCCGGCTGTGCAGACATTTGTAACGCAGCTTTAGCCGATGTGCCCTATGTCAGTGATATTATGCGCTATCTGATGTACTACAACAGCTACGGTGACCAGGACGGAGCCAGAGAACTTTTTGCTCAAATCCCCCACAATATAAGAAGCAAACTGCTCGGCACAGATTACAGCGCCGCTGAAGCCCGCTGTCCGCAGCATATGCCGATAAGCAAATTAATCACCGAAGCCGTCAGCAAGTTAGCCTGATTGATGTTGTTTAGATTTTGGAGTTTACCGTGATGAAAGAAGAACAAAACACAATTGATAGAAGGAACTTCTTAAAGACGGTAGGCGCAGCCGGCTTGGGTTCTGTTTTGGCTTCTACCGGAGCAATAGCCGGCCCAAACCAGTCAAATGCCGAAGAAAAGCCTAAATACCCACAGGTGCCGAGGCGAAAATTAGGCAAAACAAAGGTCAAAATTCCATGTCTGTCTCTCGGAACGTATCAGGTTGACGTTGACAACCAAATCCTGCTGCGAAAGACTCTCCAGCATGGCGTTAATTTTTGGGATACCGCATACAACTATGGCGGCGGGAACAGCGAGCTTGGTATAGGTAAATTCCTCGCCAAAAACCCTAAGGTTCGAAAGAACCTGTTTCTTGCCACCAAGGCATCAGGTGTAAGAACGCCGGAAGAAATGGAAAAACGGCTTGTGACTTCGTTAAAAAGGATGAATATCGACTACATTGACTTGTATTTTGGTCTTCAACAATGCTCCAACCCTGCCTGGCTCACAGACGAGGTGAGAATGTGGGCCGAAAGTGCAAAGAAGCGAAAGCTAATACGGAATTTTGGCATCACTACTCATCAGAACTTAGCAATAGTTCTTGCCGCTGCGGCCAGGATGCCCTGGATTGATGCGATAATGACATCGTACAACTTCTACTTGGCGCAGGATACCGAATTGCAGGTCGCCATTGATGCCTGTCATAAAGCCGGTATCGGACTTATCGCTATGAAGACCCAGGGTATGGGCCAGAGGATTAAGACCGAAGCCGACAAAAAGCTGGTTGAGCACTTCCTCCAGCGAGGTTTTACCGAAGGACAGGCAAAGATAAAACTTGTACTGGAAGATAAAAGATTCAGCTCAGCCTGTGTAGGAATGAAGAACGTCAGTGTTTTGAATTCCAATGTCGCGGCCGCATTCGATAAAACCAAACTCACCCAGGCCGACAGAGAGGTCTTCAGCCAATATGCGAAGGCAACCTGCGACGGTTATTGTGCCGGCTGTGCAGACATTTGTAACTCAGCTTTAGCCGATGTGCCCTATGTCAGTGACATTATGCGTTACTTGATGTACTACAACAGCTATGGTGAGCAGGCCGAGGCAAGGAGACTTTTCGCTCAGATCCCCGCCAACGTAAGAAGCAAACTGCTCAGCACAGATTACAGCGCCGCAGAAGCTCATTGTCCACAGCATTTACCGATACGCGAGCTGGTCACCGAAGCAGTCAGCAAGTTAGCCTGATTCAACTGATTATTTCTTATTGATTATTGGAAAAAGTAAAAAGCAAACTCAGCGGTTAAAAATTGAATATTTATCTCTGAGCATTTACCAGGGTCGAAGCCCAAGTTCGCCTCTACCGGCATGAATACCCGTCATTGGAGCAAGCCATCTTTGGCCATATCAGTCTTATAAGCAGGCAAAAAATTCAACTTTTTTCACGACGTAAGTGCTTTAAGAAGAAGCGTTTATGTCTATATAAAGATATTTTCTCTTGATTTTTATACCTATTTCGGTTATCATAGTGGCATAATAAGAGTAACGATTTGCTGATGTTTTCCGAGAGGGGAAATGAGAAAATTCTATTACGAAACCTGGCTTCCATTTACATTTAACAAAAGGCGAATTTTGTTTCTTGCTATTGCCAGCTATATCGCTTTGTGTTAGGCAGGTGTGGATTCATTAGTTTGTTAGCCGTTCAGTTTTGAACGGCTTTTTTTATGCGCTCGCAAACCTTAAACATTTGACATATCACCGACAGTAAATTACGCTTATAAAAACCTATCCACCAATTATTGGACCTGTTTTTACAAAGCTCAATTAAGGAATTTACAAAATGATAATAGTTACCGGCGGAGCCGGTTTTATCGGCTCAACACTAATCACTGCCCTAAACAAAAGGCAAATCACCGACATCCTTGTCGTTGACGAGCTGGGCACAGACCAGAAATGGAAGAACTTGCGGAATCTGTCCTTTGCCGATTATGTTGAAAAAGACGATTTCCTCGAAATGGTTATCGAAGATAAGCTCAACAGCTCCATCGATGCCGTCTTCCATCTCGGCGCCTGCTCGGACACCACCGAAACAAACGCGTCCTACCTCATAAAAAACAACTACGAGTACAGCAAGCTGTTAGCCCAATGGGCAACGGCCGATAACATTCGCTTCATTTATGCCTCCAGCGCAGCTACCTACGGCGACGGCTCAGCCGGCTTTAGTGACGACCAGGAAAAAATTGAAAACCTCAGACCCCTGAATATGTACGGCTACTCCAAGCACCTGTTTGACCTCTGGGCACGCAGAACCGGACTGTTAAAAAATATTGTAGGACTCAAATACTTCAACGTATTCGGGCCGAATGAATATCACAAGGCCGATATGCGAAGCTTCTGTATAAAGGCCTTCGAGCAGATTACTTCTACCGGCAAAGTTCGCCTCTTCAAATCATACAAGCCCGAATACGCTGACGGCGAGCAGTTACGTGATTTTATTTACGTTAAGGATGCGGTTGACATGACTTTGTTTTTTTACGACGAACCACAGCAAAGCGGACTTTTTAACATTGGCACCGGCAAGGCCCGCACCTGGAACGACCTGGTAAAAGCCGTTTTCGCAGCTATGGGCAAAGAGCCAAATATCGAATATATCGAAATGCCCGAATCGATCCGCAACCAGTATCAATATTTCACCGAAGCCGACATAACCAACCTCCGCAAAGCCGGCTACGATAAACAAATAACTACACTCGAAGACGCCATCAAAGACTATGTCCAAAGTTATTTACAAACAGATGAATATTTAACCGGCACCTAATCATTTTTATTCCTTAAAGCGAGTTTCAAATGCCGTTTACACCATATCATTTCGGGCCCAGTGGATTCATTGGCTTGGTATTTAGAAAGTGGCTCGACATCCCGGTCTTTGTCCTGGCCAACGTGATTGTGGACATTGAGGTCCTGGTTATAATGCTCTTCAATCTTGGAGGGCCGAGACACCGCTACTGCCATACGCTCTTAATCGGGGCGGTAGTGGGGGCCCTATGGGGCCTGGCGGCATATCCGCTCCGGAATATATTCAAAAAGCTCATGAAGCTATTTCGCATACCTTACGAGACTGGTTTACGAAAAATGGTCATCTCCGGCATCCTCGGCCTCTGGCTCCATATTTTGATTGACGGCGTATATCATTTTGATGTAAAAATACTTTGGCCGAATAAATCAATATCTCTATGGAAATTGATTCATCGCCACCTGAGTAAGGAACAAATAGAAATTATATGCCTTATGTTCTTTCCTGCTGCCATTGTTGCGTATATATTCGCTGTGAGGTCTTTTTCAAAAAACAGAAGGCTTCAAGACGGGTCCGGCGGCAAGTGATTCTATTTGGAGTCGTCAAATGAAAAAAATTCTGAAATACTTCCTGCGAGGTCTTCTGGTTTTCGTTCCCGCTGGACTTACGATATTTATAATTGTTTATGTTTTTACCAGCCTGGACAAACTCTTTAAAATACCAATTCCTGGTCTGGGGTTTTTGGTTACGATTGGTGGAATATTTCTCATCGGCTTGTTCGCATCGAATTTCGTGGGCAAAAAACTCTTTGAACTCATGGATAAGCTCTTCGCCAATGTCCCTCTGGTCAAGATGCTCTATAGTGCCATTAGAGACCTCGTTGAGGCCTTTGCCGGCGAAAAGAAAAAATTCGACAAGCCCGTGCTCGTAACGCTTGGACCCGGTTGTGACGCAAAGGTGGTCGGCTTTATGACCAGAGATAACCTCGATAATCTCGGGCTAAAGGACCATGTCGCCGTCTATTTTCCGCAGTCGTACAACTTCGCCGGCAATGTCCTGCTCTTTCCCAAAGAGGCCGTCAAGTCCTTGGACATTGAGAGCTCCGAGGCGATGACATTTATCGTCTCCGGCGGCGTTGCGGGCGAACACGCACAGAGCCAACAGTAGATGCGAATCAACGTCATTTCTTTTAGTTGCCAAAGGGACACTTGCCATTTTCCGCCGACTCCTTATAATTGCAGTTTCATAGAGTTATGCAAAATAGAGGTTAGGCATATATTATTTAAGAAAATCAGTTTTTTTTGGTTTTCTTGAATAATCAAATGAACTTTTACTGGGCAATATTTTATCGTTTGAAAAGAAAAAATTAAAAGACAATTTTTCCTTTTCAAAGTATGCCTAACCTCGATT
>CAZLIO010000357.1:0-4695 GCA_964559025.1 uncultured Pirellulales bacterium
GAAAAAAACAAAAAACGATTTTTTTCTTTTCAAAGTATGCCTAACCTCAATTTTGTAGAACTCATAAAAAATGAGTAAAAAAGAGGAGTAAATACCATGCAAGAAAAACACACACCGTCATTTTGTCCCAAGAGCGGTAAGTATCCCGGACGTAAAAAGAAATATTATTGGGCCAGATGGATACTTCCAATTACGGGGTTATCGGCGCTTATCTGGTTTCTTGTCCGTGTCGTGCCGAAACCTTCCCGTGCGATGTATCCGTGTCAACGCGTTGCAATGCCGCTCGCCTCGGGCTTTGTCGCCTGGCTTGTGGGGCTGGTGGTCTCGGTTACCGCGTTTAAGAAAGCCAGGCAGCTTCTGAAAGAGTCTCGAGCAGCGCTGGCGTGTCTGTGCTTAGTCATAGCAGGGGTGATGGGTGTAGTTATGCTCGCCAATCTTCCGGAGCGATTAGCCAATGCGCAAGGGCGACGGGGGCCTCACGGGGCAATAGGTGAGGCCCGAGGGATTTATCCCGGGCGGGTCGTCTGGGTCCACGACCCAAACGCAACCGATTGGGACGGCTATAATTCACCGGAACACTGGTGGCAAAACGAGCATACCGACCCGGCGGTGGTAGAGAAAATGCTCTCGCAGGCAATTCGGGGCGTGGCAGGGAAAAACTCCGATGCGGCAGCGTGGGCCGCGATATTCAAACATTTTAACAACAGTCAAGGCAATGGAAACGTGGGGTACCAGGCAGGTGAAAAAATTGCCATTAAAATTAACCTTACCACCTGTAACGCCACATGGGGACAAGTTGACCCGATTACGTATAACAAAAAGTCCAGCGTCATGAATACCATCGACAACTCGCCGCAGATGATTCTCTCGCTATTGCGCCAATTAGTAAACACCGTGGGCGTTGAGCAGAATGATATCACTATCGGTGACCCAACCGGGATGATACCGAATTATTACTGGAATATGCTGCATCCGGAGTTTCGGGACGTGCACTATCTGGATAATTACGGCGGTTCCGGCAGGGCCCGAACAGAGTTCTCGGATGTCCCATTTTATTGGAGCACGAGTGAGGCGAACGGAAAAGTACAGGATTATATACCCGTTTCATTTGCCGAGGCGGACTATATTATTAACTTTGCTATTTTGAAGGGTCATTCCTCAGGGGTGACACTGTGTGCAAAGAACCATTATGGCTCGCTTGTGAGGACCCCGCACGGGTTTCTAAGGCCGGAGCTTCCGGGCGTGCCGGTGAATGGTGGATTCCTTGATTATTACAACATGCACTATAGCCTGCCGAACGCCGGCCAGAACCCGCCGTGGAGCCCGGGGAAGGACCACTACCGGGCTTTGGTGGACCTGATGGGGCATCCCGAGCTTGGTGGTAAGACGGTTCTTTACCTGCTCGATGGACTTTATGGAGGTTACTATGCGGGCGCACATCCATACAAGTGGGATATGCGGCCTTTCAACGGCGATTGGCCTTCAAGTATTTTTGCCTCTCAGGATCCGGTGGCCATTGACTCGGTGGGGTACGACTTTGTGAAGGAGGAATGGCCGGATGTTGTTCGGTACGGGCACTCCCCGGATCCGAGATATGATATGCAGGGTGGAGCGGAGGATTATCTGCATGAGGCGGCCTTGGCGAATGACCCTTGTTCGGGGACGTTCTATGACCCTGACCATGCGGGTGAGGTGGTTTGTCTGGAGAGCTTAGGTGTTCACGAACATTGGAACAATGCTATCGACAAGCAGTATTCAAGGAATCTCGAAACCGGGGACGGCATTGAGTTAATCCTGTTACATAGTGATGCGATTAAGGCAGACATCAACAGCGATGGGAATGTTGATATGCGCGATTTGTTTGCGCTGTCTGAAAATTGGCTGGAATACGGTGACGCGAACGATATGGATGCAGACCTTAACAAGGACCACACAGTAGATTTTAAGGACTGGGCGATTTTGGGTAAGGACTGGGGGACAGTCACGAGACAGCAATAAAGCCCCTGCGTAAGCCCGTAGAAATTTCCTAATCCTGCATCGTTTTAACTGATGCAATACGATTGGCATAGACCGCCTTTTTGCGGATACCCCATACTACATTTGTTATGGGAAGCTTGTCCAATTCCGGAAAGTAAAATGTTATGATCCCGACATTCCACCACCTGAGAATCACATCATCGGTGTCAATCTGGTGTCGGAGGTCATCTCTGTCAACTGAGTCATTGGATTCGGACAATCCATGCTGTAATTCCAGCCTGTTAGGCAAAAAAACCCAATAGAAAAATAAACTTTTGACCCATATTATCCTCAGGAACACAGACCAAACATATGCCAGAAGAATGTATCCCAACGGCTCGATATTTACTCCCAAGTGCCTGAAACCTTTGAAGAAGCCCAGAAATGTTTGTGGCCCATGCAGCAAAAGTATCAGCAGAATGATGATAAAGCCCCCTAATAACAGCCCTAATGTTACGGGCTTAAGCTTGAATATTGCAACCGCGGCATTCAGGGCCCCAAATACAAGAACAATACCACCAATGACATCCTGGATTACAGGCACTACCTCCGAACCTCCAAATATCAAATTTAAGAGTACACCAACCAGACCAGCGGCAATCATCAATACCATAGTCGGCAGAAATAAAATCGGCCACCCCCAGTTATAGCCGCACAGCCACACTTTTATGTTCGGGTTTTGCCTTACCTCATTATCCCTTTGATACCTTGTCTTCGCACTCTTAGTCATTTTGAATATAAGCACAAACACCAGAACTGCCGCGGTGATTGCAAACACACAATAAAACGAGAACATCCTGTTAGAAACGAATGAAAAACTTCCGTCCGATACGTCCTTAATTATGCTGCGTATCATTAAGTAATACACATATATAAAGATGACAAAAAAATCAGAGAACAGCAGCAATGTTTTAAGCTTGTATTTGTTCGGTGGGAGAACATGCTTTAATGTCTCCTGTGGCTCACGTGGACCTTCGGTTTCGATTGTTTGATTATCTTCATTCATGATATATCTCCAGATATTTCACAAAGCGTTGTCATACGCTCTGAAGCGCCCTCTTCTTTTTTGGATTGCAGTATAACTATTCTAAGCTTTAATTTGTTTTTTACAGTTTATCGTCTGAAAAGTCAACTAATGGTCAATAGAATACCGGATGAGCCCAAGAATCGCAAGATTTAGTATTATAGGTCTGTCGAATATATTTGGTAGAGTTTTGGTCATCGTGAATGGGAGAACCTAATGGGTCAAAGAAGAAACGAGGCTCTGAGAGTCAATCTTGATCGAAAGTTGAAATTACGTTTTTTTCAGCTATTAATAGGTGGCTGTCCCGAAAGGCATGAAGATAAGCGTTAACTCTTTGCTCAAAAGTGGCTTATTGAATTCCTTGCCTTGCATGATTGACTCCCCAAATAGAATACAGAGAACACAAAGATTTCATACAGTGTTCTTCTCAGTGCCCTCTGTGCCCTTTGTGGTTCCTTGGTGTTCTACGAGGGATTCCAGGCTAGCGGCCAAACCCATAATTGATGCCGCACAGGACTCACGTAAGTTGCTTCGCTTTCAACGCTTATCACTAACTTCATGCCATTCGTGGCTGTCCCTAGTTTTTACGGCGTCCGACATGTGTCGGTTGCGGAAGGAAAATCAGTCAACCTGAAGCACGCCGTCACGGACAAGACCCTCTCCCCGAAAGATCCTGATACTATGTCAGATTAAGTCCTATTTACTACATCTTACGTTAGGGAAACATGTCCTCCTCAAGGAACCTATCAGCCAACACGGCAAAGTCCTTGAAGTCAATCTTCTTATCCTCACCGTTTAGGCCCGCAGTTTACTGCGGGGTCCGATGCCGTCCCGACGTCGGCTAAACATTCACAGCGTTCTGCGCCTTCTCAGCCAGCCGACAACACCTACGCCGATGCTGCCAAGCACAAAAGCGCCGGGAGCGGGGATGACGGGGGGTTCAGGAACGAAGCCGAACGATACGTCGTCGAATTGGGTCTGGTTGCCGACGCATGCGCGGTCGACGCCCAACACAATCGTGAGATCTTTGCCAACGCTGCCAGCGAGACTGGCAAGGTCATACGTCCTGGAGACTTCCTTCCATTCAGCATCGCCCAGAACCGGCTGCACCGAGGAACTGGGCGTGAGTGCCACGCCGTCGGCCAACAGCTCGAGCACCAGAGGAGTCGCCCCCGGACCGGTACCATACCCATTGGCCATCATCGAAAGCGTATAGGTGAGGCCGCTTAGGACCGTAGCCAGAGGTGCGTCAGAGACGATCAGTCCACCGGCCGGATTGCCCCAACCGCCACCGTTAGCCGAGTAACACTGGCTCCCACCGTCGGTATGGTTGAATTGGGATGATATAGAACCCTGAAGGTTTCCCGTAGTCTGGTCCCGGCCGTATGTGCCTCCATTATTGATCCACCCTTGCCTGTCGTACCCGATCCACCCGGGGATATCAGCCGTGTCGCCGGTGGTACCGTCGTCAAACTCATACGTTCCGCTATCTATGGGGCAATCTGGTCCTACGCCCTGCGTCCAGCCGCCGCTTGATACGACCCCGGTAATCAACGTCCCCGGTTTGTAAAGCGTTTCAAAATCGCCGTTGGGCACGGTGATCGCCACCACGTTGGCCTTGGCTGACATGCCAATAGCCAACAACACAAACAATA
>CAZLIO010000358.1:0-4692 GCA_964559025.1 uncultured Pirellulales bacterium
AAGGCATAACTCTTTGCTCAAAAGTGGCTTATTGAATTCCTTGCCTTGCCAAATTGACTGCCCACATAAAACACATAAAACACGAAGATTTCATACTCTTTTCGTCTCAGTGCTCTATATGCCCTCTGTGGTTCCTTAGTGTTCTACGCTGGATTCAGGTCAAGTAGCTAAACCCATAATTGATGCGGCACAGGATTCACCTAAGTCTCTTCACTTTCAATGCTTATCACTAACTTCATGCCATTCGTGACTGACCTTAGTTTCAAGTTTCCCAATGCCCCTTGGGAAGGAAAAGAACGCAAGGAATTTTCGCAGGGACATAAAGGCTAAGGTCTATTTGGATTGAAGCAGTTCTGGTGCTGAAGGTCAAGGATGTGTGGTCGGCAAAAGGGCTGCAAGCAACGAACTTACAGCCCTCTCAGATTCGTGTTTCAAATGCTTCTAAAGTGTTCTGCGTCTTCTGAGCCAACCGACAAGGCTCACGCCGATGCTGCCCAGCAACATTGCGCCTGGGGCGGGGATCGGCGGAATTAGGCGAAGGTCGTCGTAATAGACCGGCGATGCACCGTTGCCAAACAGGTCAATTGCGCCAATAGTGTTGCTCGCGTCGTCGTCCCACTGGTGGCTGGACAGCAGAGCGCCGCCATAGTACTCGTCCACGGTGTTCCCATCCAGATCGATCACGAACCTCAACTGGACCCACTCATCCCATTTGATAGGTAGGGAGGCGCCGCCGCCGAAGTCTGAAACGATCTGTCCCGCGTTCATGTCACAGTTCAACTGCACGGACCAGTCGTAGGGACCGCCATCGCCGTACTCGTTTAGCAGGAGGAAGTAGTTCTGGCCGGTACCGCCGTCGGGAATGAACTGCATCGTGGAAAACTGCCACTCTCCTCCCGCCGCGTTGAACTCGTGCACCAAGTCGGCATTGCCGCCGATCTCGACTGAAATCGAGCCACTGGAGGCATACGCACTCGATGCCGGCGCGTCCCAAGTCGGATCGTTGTCCCAGCCCTTCCATCCTCCCTGGCCGTGCATGGCACTTCCAGCGGCATAGGACTCGAAATCCTCCGTGAACACTGCTGATGCGACTGAGGATGCGCCCACAATCACAAGAACAACTACGACAACTCTCAAGCTCCTCATTACATCACCTCCTCCAAAAAAGAGAAAACAAAAAGTAGCATATCGCCTGAGGGGGGTATGATTGAATCGTCACACGGCCTACCTCAAACCTTTTCACACTACGCTATCATAGCTTTGTGACCCATAATAGTCAAGGGGAAATCCTTCAAACTTTGGGGTTTTTTAAAAAAGATTTTTTGGGTGACGATTCACTCAAGACACACTCCTTGTGTATGACGATATAAGGGATAGTTTAAATTCCCATAAACCCTTATTATAGGTTTTCACAAAATTAAAGGTTTGGAAGGAAATTTTCCTTGTGTCCTTTTAATATTGAATAAATTTATGTTGTCTTGCCGATATCCTAAATGAGAGACAAGTGGTTGTCCCATAAACAGTTAACATTTAGGAGGCAAGACAATGAAAGCTCTTTCAAAATTCTGTTGTCAGAATAAAAAATGCCCAGATTACGGAAAACGCGACGCAAATAATCTGACAGTATGCGGCTGGTACGGCAAAAATAACCATATCCGGCTGCTATACTGCCGAATATGCAAGAAGCGATTTTCCGAACGAAAGGGTACACCGCTGTTTGGACTGCGACTGCCTGAGGAAAAAATGATCTCTCTGTTAGACCATATCGCGGAAAGTTGCGGCGTGCGTAAAACCAGCCGTCTTGTAGGCGTACACCCAGACACGGTAACACGGTATAACCTTGCAGCCGGCAAACACGCCAAAGCACTCCACGATGAGTTGGTAGCGTTTTCCCCCGAAAACCAATGAGGTACAGTTTGACGAAAAATGGGCTTTTGTGGGCAAGAAAGAAAAACATTGTAATGACAATGATCCGGCTGACAGTCAGCAGGGAGATAACTGGGACCATGTAGCTTATGATCCTGAGCATCGTTTGGTAATCAGCGTTGTCCCCGGCAAACGCACAGCGAAAAACGTTGAGAAACTCGTGGCTGATTTTAAGAAAAGAACCGATGGTCGTATTATGAATCTGATTACATCTGATGAGTATAAACCGTATAAAAAGGCTATTTTGAAGGCTTACGGAAGAAATGTTAAGCCACCTGCTACCGGCAGACGTGGCCGTCCTAAAGGTTCTCGCCGGGTTCCAGCGAAAGGTTTGAAATATGCTACAGTTCACAAAACACGCTGGAAAGGCCGGGTAGTTAAGATTGAATTGCGAACTATATTTGGCAGCAAATCTGATATACAGGCTGCGATAGAGGCCTCGGTGGTTAGCAAGACGATTAACACTGCTTTTATAGAAAGACACAATGGAACAGATCGCAATCGCAATGCCCGGAAGGTTCGAAAAAGTTACTGTTTTTCCAAAGACTGGGATGTACATAATGCAATGACTTATTTTACGATGTACAGCTATAATTTTTGTTGGCCGGTACGAACACTTCGTGTACAAGACCGAAATGACCGATGGCTGTCGAGAACACCTGCGATGGTTGCAGGTTTGACCGATCATATTTGGTCTTTGCGCGAATGGCTGAGTTATCCGGCTGTTCAATTATCATAGGACACAAAGGAAATTTTTGATAAAGCGGATTTTATCCTTGTGGCCGGATTTTGCTGCAGTGAGAGCGACGAGCAAGACGGCAATATGGGCAATGCTACAGTGATTGGCCGTAGCAGAAAGGACTCTGACAGATGGATCTTGCATGCATAGGGTTAGTAGCCGAGAAGCCAGCCGTTCAGAACCTGTTCGCATGTTATATTGCTCTTTGAAAAGTTGAGAACCGTAGTCGATAGTCTTACGGATGTCCCTATCCCCTCGCAGATAGGTAAAACAACCATTGCCCTTAAGGAATGCCGGGTGATTCCAAGGGCAGACAGGATGCTGTTTGGCAAATTTCTTTGATTGAGTAATTGGACAGCAAAATTTTCTGCGTGTTTTACCGCGGTCCCTGAATTTACCCCAATATATCATCTCAAAGCCAGCGATGCAAACAGGATTACCTTCAGAACTGAGCCTTACAGGTCTGCGTGCGTGCCAACGATAATTGCGAGCGATACGTGGCTTTGCTTTGAGCTCATCGATTACAAAAGAGAGGATTTTCTCGCTGTCATAGAGTGAGTCAGCCAGTACTATTTCGGGTTTGAGACTAAAGTCATTTTTGGCCTGCCGCCTTGGCCTCGAACTTTTCGCTCGGCCTCATAACGAGGCGGTTATTTGGATAAGCTCTAAAAAAAGCTGGAACCCCCAACCCTCGACCCCCGACAGAAAAGCAAGTGAGCTAACATTGGGGGTAAACTCCAGCCAAACTGACAGGCATTGAGGCAAGGTGGGGCGGCCCTGTGTGGCCGCCCTATCGCTGGTAATAACAACGCATCAGGGCAACCACATGTGGTTGCCCTGATGCTACGTTGAACAGCGCTTTGCTGTTTTAAACTTAACGATTTCTCTGTCTGGCTCCGGCGCCCTCTTGGCCGCCTGGTGTTCTCGATCCTCGGGTGCCCCGCTGACCACCTTGCGGCCTTTGGCCCGTTCCCGGCGCCCTGCCTCCGGGTCCCCCTCGGCCACTACCTCTGGCAATCAGCCTATCGAGAAGCTGGGCAGTCTCCGTGGCCTTCTCTTTCACAGCAGCCGCTTGAATCGGCTTGAGGTCGCCAACGTTGATTATCAAATACTGTCCGCCTCCTTCCGCCGGCTGCCCTCGACCTTGTAGCCTGGCAACTTGTGCTATGATTGTCTGAAGTGCCTGCTGCTGCACCTGGCGGACCTTCGTCATCCTCTCTCTTAGTTTGGCCCTTTCGTCCTCTGAAAGATTCTGGAATCCGCCTTCAGGCCTTGTGTACTGCGCGGCTTTGAGCTTCGCCAGCTCTCCTTCAATCGCCTTAATGGCCTTTTGCTGGTCTTCGGGGCTCAAGAATCCGCCACGTCCGGAGCCGCCTCTCTGGGCCCTGAACTTCGCCCTTTCCTCCTCTGACATGTTCTGAAATCTCTCTCTCATTTTGGCTCTTTCTTCCTCAGAGAGGTTTTGCCGGCCTCCTCTGCGTTCCGCCTGGCCAAATGCGGCCCATGCCACAGCCAGGACCATCAGAACGGCGACGGCTGGAATTAGATACCTTTTCATAATAGTAGCCTCCAAAATAGGTTAAAAAAGTTACGATTCAACTAATTCCCACTCTGGAAATTAGTATTTTTACAGACCTTCTCATAAATCTATCAGGCAAGGACGCAAACTAAAAAAGCCAGGAACCGCCAACCCCCTAAAAGCAATGACCCCCTTAGAGTATAAGACACTCTACAAGGGAGCAGGCAAATCCGCCCCACACTTTTAGGACATAGAAAATCCCTGCTGCCAGCTCGAACCTGCCCCGATAGAGACCGGGGCAGGTCGCCTGATATTATATTAGTTTCGTTACTATAATCTACCCTTACGTATAAAGCGCTTTAGCCCATCGGCGCTTTGTTGTTTGAAACTCAACGATTTCTCTGTCTGCCTGCGCCAGGTTGTCCACCTGTCCTGCCCCCAGGTCCCCTTTGTCCACTGGCTCTGGCAATCAGCCTCTCGATAAGCTGGGCCGTCTCTGTAGCTTTCT
>CAZLIO010000359.1:0-4683 GCA_964559025.1 uncultured Pirellulales bacterium
CCCCCCCCCCCCCCCCCCCCCCCCCCCCCCCCCCCCCCCCCCCCCCCCCCCCGTGGTTATTCTTTGGCACCGTGCTTGCGGAGCAGTTCGACGATTGCGGAGTGGTCTTTAAAAGAGTTAAGAAAACGGCTATTGCAATCCAACCCACAACGACGCACCTTACCATGAAAGCTCTCTCTGGGACCGTTGACGTTCTTGATGCTGAAATATGTTCCGATAATGCCTCCGATACATCCAAGAACGCCACCAATAATTCCTCCTATCCATCCGATTGTTGGATCATTCATACTCAGAACCCTTTCAGTCTACTGAGCCTAACATTCAAAATCAGCGGCGAGTCACCGTAGACTTTTGTATGAGCGACCCAAGCCGGACACCATTTACGATGCCAGCGCATGACCTTACCAAAAGTTGAATTTGGCTTCCTGTCAGCAATAGACATTTTATGTTCTTCCTTTCTACCACTTTAAACGTAACAAGCAAAAGGAAAGTTGAGGCCGGTCTGGGCATGAATGCCTGCGGAGATAGCCACTTTACTTGACCGGCACTAAAGACACCAATAAGACAACACAAACGAAGCACTTCAATCCTGGCATATGCAATCTCCATAAAATGCTGTTCACGAGCCCTCATTCTATCAGATTCGAATTCTTTTGCACGGCCGAGTTGAACTTTCCGAACAGACCTGATAGGATACGAGATATGAAACGACGCACCTTCATCAAAACAACCGGCGCGCTCGGTTTGAACGCGGCCCTGCCATGGGCCGATCTCTATGCACGGGCGCGGAAATACACCGAATTCTTAAAAGAAAAATCCTCCCATCGTATGCTTTTCCCTCGCCCCGGTCACGGCGCGGAACTGCCGATATCCCCGGTCGGGCTGGCCTGGCTGCCATGCCCGCCAGCTGCGGATTATCGTGTCGAAATCTTCGCGAAAAACGGGCCTCGTGTGTATAGCCAAAATATCGGCAAAGATCCCGTTCATCTGCCGGATCGAGTTTTACCGTCGGGGGATTATACCTGGGATGTTATTGCATTCGACGAGCGGGGCACAGACATTGCGCGACGGGGCAAGCAGTCTTTCAGCATCTTGCCCGGCGCCGCTAAGCTCCCATGGGTAGCCCCGAAGGAACTGCTCCGGCGCGTGCCCGCCGAGCATTCGCGCATCCTCTATGCCGGGGCCGATCTGGATCGCATCCGTGCGACGTTGTCATCTACTCGCGCCAAGTCGTGGAGAGCCTGCAAATCCTCGGCCGACAGGGCCCTCTCAAAAGGTGTCCCCGAGTTTCCGAAGTATCACCTTATCGAAGACGCCGGTACGAGACGCCTGGAGTATGGACGCTATTTTTCGTACTTCCGCGGCTACGTAGATGGTGCCCTGATGGATCTTTCGCTGGCGTTTCTCATGAGCGAAGAAGACAAGTACGCCCGAGCGGCCAAGAGAATTCTGTTGGAGATCGCGTCCTGGCCCACGGACGACGACGATGTCACCTCAGTCAGCGCCAGGTGGGGAGACGAAGCGGGATTGAGCTTTTCGAAATGCGCCCACATTGCATACGACTGGCTGTACCCTGCGTTGAACGACAGCGAAAGGAAACAGGTCTTCGATATGTGCCGGGCCCGCGCCTGGCAGACCTACGGGCGTCTTAATCGGAGTAATTATCTCACATATCCCGGCGAAAGCCACGCGGGCCGATTGATCGCGTACCTGACCGACATGTCACTTGCAATGGCGGGCGAAACCCCCGATACCGAAACCTGGCTGACCTACTCGCTCAAAGCCCTGCTGACGTTCTATCCCCACTGGGCCGGTGTCGACGGCGGCTGGGCCGAGGGGACCGGTTACGGCCTCTGGTACAATACTTTTTACATCCCGGCGTTTGAAAGTCTGCGCCGGCTTGCGGACTACGATCTTTGGCAACGTCCTTTCTTTAACCGTATACGCTACTTTTTCTTTTACTGCATGGCCAATCACGGCGAAATCCGCCCCTTCGGTGACGCCGCCGAGAGGGGCGGACCCGGCACGCGCGGAGGCAGCGGGTATGCCGAGCTGATGGCATTCCATGCTCAACGCTACAACGATCCGTACGTCGGCTGGTGGGTCAAACAGATCCCGGGCTATCGGGGCCAGAAGGATGGCTTCGGTGCTCTTCTACACAAGGACGAGCTGCCCGCCAAGGCGCCGACCGATCTGCCCAAGTCGCGCGTCTTCAAGAGCGTCGGCTGGGCCGGGCTGCATAGTGACATAACCAAGCCGGAAAGCGACACGTGCCTGATTTTCAAGAGCAGTCCCTACGGCAGCGTTTCGCATAGCCACGCCGATCAGAACGCATTTGCTATCATGAAAGGCGGCACAGCGTTGGCGATTCCATCGGGCTATTACGGACCCTCCTACGGCAAACCCCACCATGCCCAGTGGACGCGGTCCACCAAAGCCAACAATTGCGTACTCGTCAACGGCCAGGGACAGAAGATTCGCGTCGCCGATGGGGGGGCGATCGTCGGTTTCAAGGATGCCGCCGGCTATTCATACGTCGCGGGTGACGCCACGCCGGCGTATGTGGGCAGACTCAATAAGTGGGTTCGCCGGATTCTGTTTCTTCGCCCCGGACTGTTCCTGCTCCTGGATGATATCGAGGCGCCGGCGCAAAGTCGATACCAGTGGATGCTGCATGCCTTTGAGAAGATGGAAATCAAAGGCGACAAGGTGACATCCCGGCGCCGCGGGGCCACGCTGGATGTCAACCTGGCTTGTTCCGGCGGGCTGAAACTCACGCAGACGGATCAGTTCGACACGCCGTACAATCATGGCATCCCGAAAGCCTATCACCGGGAGAAAGCCAATCATTGGCACGTCACGGCAGAGACCGCCAAATCATCACGAAAGGCGCGCATCGCCGCGGTGATGTCCGTTTACGGTGCCGACGAGCGGTTCGATGTGCAATTGCAGCATATGAACGGGTGGCTGGGAGCGACGGGGACAGGTGATTTCGGGAAGGTCGAAGGTTGGATCCGCTTCGACGAGACCGACACCCGTCCGGCGAGTCTTGCCGGTCAGGACATCAATCGTCATGTCAACCTGTGGGGTAGAAGCCGCAACGGCGAAATCTGCTGTGTCTGACTACAATGGCCAAACTCAATCCGAAGGGTAATTGTCAGAACCTCAAATAACCAATAGTAGGATTATATGATTGATATGCATCCTTTCATCCGTCTACTTAATCCGAAAAAAATGAAAAATTCTCAAAAAACATTCATTTTTCGGTAAGAATTTGAGGTTTGGTGTTCCCATCAATCATCAAATTTGACATATGTGGAGACATTCTGGAGAGTGTGTCAAGGTAAGCTGTTGTGAGTCAGCTGGACAATCCAGCCTGGTCAAAGGTTAGCCACCAGGCCAGAACGGAACTTAATGTATATCGAGGTAACGAGATATGCAAAGCTTAAGGAAAGGTGAATGGTCAGCCATAACGCAAGTGAAGGTGTTCAGCCCCGAAATATGTCATATTGCATTGGGCCAAGGGTTTCTCCATTCGGAAGCCAGTAGCGCTGCACACGATAACGGCGAGCGTGTCAGCGACGTGCCGGGGTCGGAGTCCATGGCGGGTCATTCGATGATTCACAGCGGAACTTGGGAAGGCCATGTCGTTCCCGATAGTGAAGCTTCCAACGAGCCGAAGAGGCGAAGGAGGAAGTATGGCGACATGGCAATCGGACTGACCCATAGCGCGTGCTGGGCAGCGCATAGGTCCGGAGGGTTAAAGTCCCTCTGATGCTCAGATGAGGAGTATTATATCCAAAAGCGGGAGTAATTTCTCGCTGGCCGGGGAATGTGAATAAGGAGAACCTTAAACGGGCACGAAATTGGAAACGATGGACACAGCCAAAGGCATATACCTAAGTTCGCATTCTGTCCAAAAGGACAACCGGAGGACAGGGCGTCCACCGTGAGGTGGAGTCTGAAGGGTTTGCGGAGAAGTATCGGGCCGCAGTCGAAGGGAGCCATCCCAGTGACGAACCGGTCGGCCAAAGATGGGGAAAGGTCGAGCCTGCACTATGGAGGCGAAGGCGTTCTCATCCACCCATCGTACCAAGGTGTTTGCGGGCGGCACGATACGGAAGACCTATGTGTGACCCCAGGAGGGCTCATATGGTTCCCCGGTGGCGCGGGGATAAGGGACCCTATAAGTCGTAAGGCGAAATGGGAAACGATACCCTATGAGTCGTCGGACAACTGAATAGTACCTTAGGCATGGTGAAAGCTGTGCTATCCCGAATCAAGGGACAGCTGAGTGAGCTGGGGAAGGCGGTTGGCAAAGGTAGTTGGAGCAAACGATGTTGAAAGTGAGTAAGGTAAATGACGAGGATAAGTTCCATAAGTGAAAGACCCAGAAGTCATTATCCGAGGAGACTTTCGGATTGGCTGAATCCAACAGATTCAAAGAAGGTTCACTCATTAGTGGACAAGGTGTACAAGCAAGTTGCCCGAATCCCTGCTCTATAGCAAGATGGGTCTTGTGAACCTTGTTGAACTGATTCCTTCTCTTGACTTGCGCAACAGGCGTGCCTTTGTGAAAGCTGGATGCGGGAAAACTGCACGTCCGGTTTGAGCGGCGGACGGAGGTTAGCCCTGCGGGGCGCCTCCTCCGACCCGACAAAGGAGTAGGTGGGGTAATGCCCA
>CAZLIO010000360.1:0-4680 GCA_964559025.1 uncultured Pirellulales bacterium
ACTCGACCATACTGTCACCTGAAAATCAAGGAGTCTTCCAGCTTAAGAAAGAGGTGGCTTTGCGTTTGTTATGTCACTCATCCACAGCTACTGTTTGCGGCAGTTTTGCTCGCTTAATGCTATAATGCTCCCTCTAATGTTACTCTTGAGGTTGATTTATTTACGCAAAATATAGACGTAATTTGCGCCGAACTCTTTGCCTTCTTTGTCAATGAACCAGGTTTGTAAAGTGGTTTCCCCCTGCGGAACATAGAAATTGAGGACGACTTCCTGGCTATCGGGCGCTACTGGGATACGTTTTTCTTGATTGCCGAATCGAATCTTTGCTTCCACTACATCGAATCCTTTTCCTGGAGGAAACGGGGCATGCTTTTTGTCAAATGCCATATACGAGTCTGTCGGGACATAACGTTCAACCGCATCGCATATCCCCAGTCCCGATTCCCGCGGCCAACGGCGCAGGCTGATACGATAGTTTCCTCCCCGTTCGATACGTACAAGGTACCTGCCGTTTGAGCGATCTCCCCGCCGTAAATGTGGCCAGTTATACACCCGGCGGCCATACCACCAGTCATAGGCTGTCAGCATATCTTCATCGTCGGTTACACCAAGCCGGAAGGGCTCTAAATCCAGGTGCGATTCAACCGATTTCCACCATTTCTCGTAATGCGCTTTTAGTCGCTTCACCACATCGGGGTGCTTTTGGGCGACATTGGTTGTTTGCGATGGATCGTCGGCAATATTGTATAATTCGTTTTTGACTAGGCGCCATTTACCCTGCAGGACAAGACCGTTACCCTTACTCTCATTATGCTGGTAAACCAGAATCCGATCATTGAGGTTGGGTTGCGGTTTTCCTCGTAATAATGGAGCAAGACTGCTCCCGTCCATTTGATGTTCTGGCTCCTTATTTAATCTGCAAAGATCAATGAGAGTCGGTAATAAATCTTGGCATTGGGTCAGGGTATTCACATCGCTGGCATGGCGTAAATGTCCTTTAGGCCAACTGATCCAACACGGCACCCGGTGACCACCTTCATACAGTGAGCCTTTTTTGCCGCGCATACCTGCGTTGTGGATTTTCTCTCCATTGGCAGTTCCGTTATCAGTGAGGAAAACAAGTATCGTATTGTCGCGCATGCCTTCGGCTTCCAGCATCTTCACGAACTCACCTAAGCGGCAATCTACCGTTGCAATCATCGCGAAGAACGTTGCTGTTGGTTTATCTAAATGCCTGTAAGGTTCCCGAAATTTGTCAGGAGCCAAGAGCGGGCCATGTGGAGCATTCAAGGGGAGATACAAAAAGAACGGTTCGTTATGCTTATGGCATTGCCTGGCGAATTTTGTGCCGTGATCAAACCACACATCGGTCGCGTAACCAGGCACTTCTTTCTGTTTACCATTATGGTAAAGAACATCGTCAAAGAGATCGCTGTTCCAGGTGTTTGGATGCGATTGCACTCCTCCGCGCAGGTAATAGAGAGCATCTTGAAATCCCCGTTCGTGAGGCATGTGCCCATGAGAATTGCCACCCAAATGCCACTTGCCGTACAACGCGGTTCGATATCCGTTCTGTGCGAATACATCGCCCATCGTGCGAAGATTGCGTTTCAGCAAATGCCGTTGCCCAGTCGGGCTAGTCGCCCCGTTTCGAATCGCGTCAATACCCGTTAATAACTGTCCGCGTGTCGGCGTACAAACCGGTGCCACATGAAAATCCTGCAGGCGAACGCTCTGGGATGCCAGCCGATCCATGTTCGGGGTTTTCAAAACAGGATTTCCATGACATGAGAAATCTCCATACCCCTGATCGTCGGTCATAATCAAAACAACATTCGGCCTTTTAGCAGTTCTCTCTTTAGCTCTCGCTCCTATCGACGGAAGCATCACAGTCCCGGCAGTTACTGCAAATTGTTTAAGAAAGCTACGGCGTGATGTTTTATGTGGTTTCATTCAATATTCCCCTATTTGAGTGAATTATCCAATCGTAATTCATCTTTATTTGGTAAAGGTCCAAGACTAACTTACTGGTAGGAAATTTGATTTCCACCGATAGGACTGATTATACCACCAGAGGATATAGCGATTCAAGGGGGAAATAAGCCCAAATGCTGCCATAGCGGCCACTGGGCTCATCGGTTCTGTTCGCGTTTTATCCATTATTGGGTCACCGTAAAACTTTTGTCGGTGTCGTCCTTAATAATATTACCCAGCGAAATCCATTGACTTTCCCACCCAAGGGAGTATCATCGAGTCGCTTTTGTCAGAGCGGTGATATGATGGTGCTGATTCGCGATTTGTTTCCGCCGTCAAAGCGGCATTGCGACGAAAACGCTGCAGGCATCATCGAGTCGCGCGGGAGGACCAAGGACGGCTGTATCGCGACAGTGGGCGGTTGAGACAAGTATTGATGATTGTATGCAACGAATTTGCTGGCAACAGGGAATTCCCAGCTGGTAGCGATGTAGAAATAGGAGACAGATATGCTTTGTCAGATTGTGTTAGGCTCTCTTTTGGTAGTGTCGAATGTCTCCACAGCCAAAGAGCGAGTTTATGTCGATAATGGCATTGAAATGGTACAGAATTATCAGGACAAAAGATTGACAGACTACGGTATCCTGGACGTGACAAAAGCTCCATATTCAGTAGACTCATCCGGGGTAAAGGATTCGACCAGCGCCATTCAGGAAGCAATCACTGATGCCCGGGATGCGCGGATGATCGTTTACTTTCCATCAGGAAAATATCGCGTTTCCGATACTATTTCAGCTAACCAAATCAATCAAAACCGTGTTGCGATCCCTTCGATAAACCGTCGCGATGACTTCCCATGCATATTGTGGGGAGGAACCAGCGGCGGCAGAGCAAAGATAGTCCTTTCGGATAATTCCCCGCAATTCAGCGATTCCCAAAACCCCAAGCCGGTTATCTCCACTGAAACAGACGCCAACCCAAATATCACCTTTAATGTGATGATTGTCAGCCTTGATGTGGATCTAGGAAAGGGTAACGCTGGTGGCATTGGTATCGATCATCAGGGGGCTCAGGGAAGTGTCACTGAGGATGTCCACGTCTTTGCTCAAGGAGCCTTTGCCGGTTTTCGCGGAACAAGTGGTTCCGGGGGCAGTGCGTCACATATCAGTGTTCACGGTGGTCGCTATGGGTTATACCTGGCGGGATTGAAAAAAACTCCGTCCGATTCAGGTTCAGGTTCGCAGCCATCTCCAGTCATCAGTCACGTGGTGTTAGACGGTCAGACTGATAAATCCATCTTTTCAGGAACGCGTGGTCCTTTAACCCTTGTGGGCGCGTCCATCAAAGGACAAGGTATTCATATCAAAGGACCGCATAGTCCCTGGAATGGAGCATTGAATATAGTGGATTCTGTCATTCAATACAAAGGCGACGGTCCTGTAATAACCGGCGATCGCCCGCTCTACCTCAGCAATGTGTATTTTGAGAATGCGAAGGAAATCGCCCATCTGGATAATGCACCTGTGCTTGAGGGTGTTCGTAGGGCGTGGATGCATGTAACTGAGTATGCTGCCAGCCCATCTCCCAAGTATCCTATATGGGTTAACGGGGCAAAGCAACTTGATCCTGTGGTCACCATCGAATATGATAGCAAACCTGCAAAGGATCTGCTTGAGGCTCATGAATGGACTGAGAAGCTTCCATCCTGGGATAATCCCAAAGTGGCAAACGTCAAGGAATCTCCATACTCAGCTATTGGGGACGGTAAAACAGACGATACACAAGCGATCCAACAGGCCATTAATGAAAATCGATTCGTCTTTTTGCCAAAAGGGGTATATCGTATATCGAATACTCTGCAACTCAAATCTGATAGCCGATTATTCGGCATTGGTGTCCACTCGAAGATCGAGCCAATACCCGAATCTCCTGCATTTATTGATCCGAAATCCCCTAGTCCCATATTGGCAGCGCCGGATGATCCTGAAGCGACCTGTGTAGCAGCGTTCATTCAACTCTGGTGCAGAATACCGGGAGCATATGCTATTCACTGGCAGTCTGGACATAACTCCGTAGTACGGAATGTACGGACAAAACCAGGACCATGGCTTCGTGGAGCTGGGCCTACCGATCACCCAATGATCGTCATCGATGGCAACGGGGGTGGGCGTTGGTACAATGCGCTTATGCATATGAAGTTCCCACAGGGGTCAAAACACCGACATGTTCTCGCACGCGGCACGCGACAATCGCTTGCTTTCTACATGCTAAATCCGGAGCACAGCGCCGCCGATTACATGGTCGAGTTTGATAATGTCAGGAACGCAAATGTGTATGCAATCAAAAGCGAAACGCTTGGCGCAAATGGGCCTCGTGCCATAACACCTGTATTCATTCGGAATTCATCGAACTTTCGCATATTTGGTCATGGAGGAAATGCTGTGCCGGCGAAAGGGCAGCCTATGTACCGAATTAGGGGCTGCACTAACTTCCTGCTTGCCAATTTCACATATCAGTTCTACAAACCTGGTGCAGATCCATCAACCTGGTTTATGGTAGAGGAGGTAACGCAAGATGGTAGGCTTATCCATACACCGGGCACAGAGAACTTCACACTCTATAAAAGGAAATAGAAAGCTATTGCTCGAGCTTTCTCCCTGCCCCACGCAAAACAGCTCTGAACCCTCACTTGACTGCTATCATCTA
>CAZLIO010000361.1:0-4665 GCA_964559025.1 uncultured Pirellulales bacterium
ATCTTCGATAGTGACCTCGGCTCGATATTTCCACTCAGCCAGTTCAAGCGCAAAAACACTACTTACTAAGCCGGCCAGCAATAGAGCGGTGGCTGTGAACAAAATTCTTGATCTTGTCATCTTAAGCCTCGCAATTACTTATCCACACCTTCCTCACCCAGCATGACTTCGAAATAACCTTTTTTTCTTACAAATTGATAAAGATAAGATACTCCTACTAATGTTACTCCCGTCGCTAAAAACGCGGCTATTCGGTACACACTTTTTACGGTCCTCGTATCCAGAATAAACACTTTCACTAACAGCACAGCAAACAATCCAAGCGCAATATATCGTAATATTTTAATCTTCCGCCAGAACCCCGCTGCCATTAAAACCGCTCCATAGACCGCCCAAATCACCGATATATACATATGCGATAAGAACCTCCAGTTAGCGATTCTTTCGGCGAACCGGTTCCGGCAATACCAGTAAAGATATATTTCTTCCGTTAGCAACACCCACAGCACGAATATCCCCGCCAGTGCAAAAGCAGTTGCGAACATCCGACTGTATTGATCCTCTTCAAGTTCCTTGCCGAGCAGCCAACCGGCTGCGAAAAGTGCTGCAACAAACACAAGGACTATCCCAAAATCCAGGTTCGCAAAAATCACGAAGCTGCTGCTGTAAAACTCACTGAATTTTACCATCGTAAAAATCGCCCCCGTCCCTGCCAAAATCATCGCCAAAACCCTGCACACCATCCCCCGAGGGCAGATTGGCCGAACAAGCAGCAACAGTGGAAAGCCTGTTAATATTATCACCATCCCCTTAAGGAAATATCTATTCCCGGCAGCACTTTCAGTTATATTGTGGTCGCAATGCCAATACCACTCCATTGCTATCGCCGCCATTAACAAAAGCGTTGTGGCCGCATACAGAACTTGTGCAATTGGTCCTCGCTGGTCTTCCGGCAATCTTGAAGTCCTTCTATATATGATATGACACACAAGGAGCGCACCTGCCACAAAACACCAGGTGCCGAAAGCAGGATTGAATACCAAGTTGAACGCTGCCCTGTGCATTGGCAGCCGGTGCAGCAACTGGCCGAAGCTTAACAAAAGTGCAATAGCCCCTCCAGCCTGTGTCCAGATGCTGCGATACCGCAGCCCGATTACTACCAATATCACACCTTCCACCGCCCAGGCCATCGCTATCGCATACATCTTCAGGTAAAGCGGCACTGCAATCGTCAGGAAAAACAGCCCAATCACCAGAAGCGCCAGCCGCAAATCCAGGTCATCTTTGCATCGTCTGGTTACGACCGCCATCATAACCAAATGTGCCGCGCACAGCCCAAGAGCACAAAAAGCAAGCTGGGGGCGGTACTTTGCAAATAAAATAGTCCATAGGTAATAAAACGTCACCGCTGCATTTGCCAGGACAAGATACACATCTTCCTTTTGGGCTTTGACCTTTTTTACCAGTTCGTAAAGTATCGGCAGCGCAAGGTAAACTGCGAAAAATATGCAAAGCCACACCAGTGCGACAGCCATCTGTTCCGGCATTCCTTCGGCTAACCGAATCGAGGGCCGGTAAAATTTCTCAAACCATCCTATGTAGAGCAGGAATGTACCGGCGAAAGCAAGAACGTTCACAGCCCGCCACTTCCGGTAGTATGCGCACAGCATCGCGCCAATACCTAAAATCAAAACATAACAGAACAGAGCAATCGGACGATTCTCCCCCGTGGAAACTAACACTGGCGTCAAAAACCCGCCAAGCAAAGATAAAAGAGCAACCACAATCTCGTTCATACTCACTGCGTAAAGCATTGCCGCTGTTGTAACGAGTATTGCAAGAATAAAAGCAGGGACTGAATCAATCAATCCGTAAAATCGATAAGCTGAAAAAACCGCCGCATATAGTATTGCGAAACCCAGCGCCGTTACAGCCTTGGCAACGATTCCGTATCCCCGCCTGCGTGTTATCTTCCCAACTGCCAGTGCAACAAGGCCCGAGACGGCAGCTATAACCACTCTGCCCAAAGGCCCTATCAGGTTAGTGTCGTATGCGTATTTGAGGAAAAAGCCCACCGAAAAAATTACCGTGATGATACCAGCGATAAGGACCCACCGCGTACCAATCCGCTGTTCAAGCGCGATAGTTTTGCGACCGGGAGCTTTTTTTTCCTTTTCTTTGATTCGTTCAGCGGCGGCCTTAAGAAGCTCTTGTCCGACTTTTTTTGGCTTTTTTATTTCTGCCGCTACAATTGCCTCTGCCGGCCGCTCCTCTTCCTTTTCCGTCACCTCAACTCGCTTTTCACTTACTACCGGCCTTGCAACCTCTTTTTCTCTTATTGGCTTTTCTACTTTCCCCGGTGTCTGACGGTACATCTCTTTTGTTTTATTCAAGGCGATAATGCTGATGATTAACGCAATCGGCCCGCATACAATGCAACCGACAGCCAGCAGAATTAAAAGAATGATGAAACCTTCCATTTTCTCCATTCCTTAAAAATAACCGCCTTTTTTCAATTTCTATTTGCGCTCAATGAAGGTTTATGAATACTCGGGCTAATCTTGAGGATAAATAATTATTCGGTCGTGGATAACAGTTACTAAATCGTCTTTACCATCGTTTGTTACGTCAGCGACCTGTAATTCTCGCGGCTCAACGTTAGGCTTAGGGGGCCCCTTATCGCGGTAACTTTTTTGCTCGAATATCTTAAAACGCATCGCAGGAATTGGCTTGAGACCTGCATCAAGAGCAAGTATTTCGATGTGATTGCGCCTCAATTCTACCATAATAATATCGGTTCGGCCGTCGTGGTTTATATCTCCCGCTGTAAGATTACCGTATATGCCCTCTTCTATTTTTGTCTCATAGTTGAACGACTGTTCCAAATGCCGCGCAGCATTACTACCGCTCGGCCCCGTTATAAGTGCAAACTTCCCGCTGTCGAACAGAAGCAGGCTTTTAGTCTCGTTACCTGTAAGCGGTGCGAACAACATCTTGAGATGTACCGCAGTATTCCACTTGCTGACATCCAGCTCCTTTTCGACACGATAGGTCTTGTCATTACCGGTTTTAAGTATCTGAAGCTGACCCTTTCGACCGTCCAGCAGTAAAATAGCTGGCTTGCTTTGGGTTCCCGCCTTGCGGGGTCCCACCAAGCCCTCACCGTAAATATCAAAAGCGGCGACAGCCGATATTTGGTTCTCCGTACTCTTGGCATTGTATTGGTCGATAATGCTCCATCGCCGGCCATTCGAGAAAACCAGGCTTCTTGCGAAGTTCTTTTGTGCCACCAGCAGCTCTTTACCCGCCTTACTGTCCACATTGGCCAGGGCAATTGAACGCAGAGACGCATCTTTAATCAAACTTGCCTGCGCCTTCGGTGAGTCAATTACTTCAAATTTCCTTTTTTCTGTCTGGCGAACTAATATGGGAGGCTCATAGCTGACAAATATCAGAACGTCCTGTAAGCTATCCTGGTCAACGTCAAGCACTTTCAGACCGTCCGGATTAGAGGTAAGCTTCTTAAGCTCTAAAGCAGGCCCGGTTTCACCCAGCCCCTCATCCGAGGGGCTGGGTTCACTAACTTTTTCGGCAATCTTAGACTTTCTACTTCTACCCTTTGCCGAATCAGTTCGCCGTTTTTCTGTTGCCGACAGATTGTAGATTGTCCTGAGAGTTCTAATATTGCTGTTATCTGTTGATATATAAAGGCAGTCCACACTGCCGTCGTTATCAACATCGGCAAGCTCCATCGCCACGGGCTCACCTGTTAAAACGACAGGCTTCGGGAACGATAATCTGTCGTCTTCAAACTTAGTTAAGCCAACCACCTTTTCCTTAACGCTCAAAACACCCAACTCGGTTTTTCCGTCTTCGTCGATATCCGCTGCGGACAGGCTCGTAATATCGGCAAAAGCAGGAAATCTAACCGGCTCAGCCAATCCAAGCCCCGGCATTTGTTTATAGAAGATAAGTTCCGCTGCGCCGGGGTCGCTAATTGTTACGTCAACCAGGCCGTCACCATCGAAATCGCCGATTACCAGATCGCGTTTGGTATCTCCTTCTCCCGAAGCAAGAGGGTAAAATAGAATCGGCCAATCGGTATCCTTCTGGTTTACAACGGCAAATTTGTAACAGATTAACCGCCCGCTTCCGCTGTCAACAGATAATATTTCCTCGCCGGCCACACCATCGAGGTTATGGAGTTTAACTGTAAACGGCCTTTGAATAAAAAATTGCACTTGAGGGCCAAGCTGTCCCGTTTTAAGGCCGAACCGAACGTGAACCGGCTTTTCTATATCATTCGTTATAAGTATAAGGTCGTTTATATTATCACCGTTCAAATCGCCGGCTTTGAGACTCAATGTCTGTGCAGAGGTAGGATATTTTACAGGCTCGGCCAGCGAGCCGGCCTCTTTTTGAACGACGATATAAACACCATCGCGACCGGCCAGTGCCAGGTCGTCCGCACCATCATTATTCAGGTCGGCGCAAGCTAACATATTGGAAGTTAAAAGACCGTCATCAATCTTGAATTTCTTTATTGTTTGCCATCCCACACCAAGATTTTTGGTATCCCCACCAAGAATTTTGGTGCGGGACTTTTGCAGCATCACATACAGCCCTTTCGGCTCGCCATAAAAAGCCAAATCCTTCATTCCATCA
>CAZLIO010000362.1:0-4664 GCA_964559025.1 uncultured Pirellulales bacterium
AACAGATTTTCTTAAATAATATATGCCTAACCTCAATTTTGCAGAAGCCTTTTTATAAACAGGCCTAATTAACAGATATTAATGTCTTACGGCAGAAATTCAATGGTTAATATTTGTTTTGGCTTGATCTCAAAGTCCACCCAGCCGTCACTGCTAATCTGCAAATCTTTTACCGGGACTTCTTCTAATGTTACTTCCTTAACCTCCGTCCATTTTCTCGTTGATGCAGGAAGTGAGTATTCATTTTGAATAGCTTCGACAGGTGACATTGTCTTGTCCGGATTGGCAAGACCTCCATTCAGCCTTACTTTGTTTGTGATAACACTGTCAAATGGGTTGAACAGGCGGACTATCCAGCCGTTGCCGTCCTCACCTTTCTTAATTGCGCTGACGTGCAGTTGCTCTTTTTCAAGTTCAAGGAAGGATTTTTCAAGCGGCTCAGTGCCGTGGCTTGTAGGGGCTATCTGGGCTACCAGCATCCCAAGATTAAATCTCTCTGATTGGTTCCACAGGTTTGCTTTTGCCCAGTCTCCACTATGCGGCATAACGGCGTAACGGAAACTGTGCCTGCCAATGCACTGTGAGCTCTTATCTATATCACTGTAATCAGTCATTTCCTGGGTCACACAGATTCGCAGCGGGAAACATCTCAAAAGAGTCAGGCATAAGGTTTTTTCAGGATCGTTAAGCACTTCGTATGCTTTGAGTCCCTCATTTAAAAGAGCAAGTCCTACCTTGCCGTCACTTAAGTCCACAAAAGAGTTCATTGGCTGTTCTGGTTGCGGGGCCTCATCAAATATCGAGTAGTCGACCTCTTCAAGAGACCTTTCGAGAACATCAAACTGTCCCTGAGCAAATACTCTGTCTGTTTTGATATCTGAGGCGAAGCATACCTGCAGGTAATGATCCTCTGCATTGTTATCAATCTCGGTTGTTATCTCAATCCAAGGCTGGGCCTTTCTCAGAGTGACAGTGTTAATTATCCTGTAATCTTTGAGATGCCTGCTTCTGTTTTGGTCATCCTTTGTCCTGCCCTCGGGAAGTTGCCAATTAATAATAACTCTGTAAGATGCTTCAAGGGCAGTGTCTTTAACAAGCTTTGCTCTGGCATTGGTATTCACTGTTGTGAAAACCTCCTCATTCTTAACAGCCTGGTGCTCCCATGGATTGCCAATTTCACTGGAATCCTTAAAATATCCCTGGTTTTTGAAAGTTCTGCCTGTTTCTTTGTGATAGAGGTTTAATGTTCCGTTTGGATTCACTTTTACAGACAAATACTCGTTCTCCATGGTTTGTGGAGCTGTGAACATCGAAATCTTGTTGCTCTGCTTTTCTTCTTCTACAGGTTTTGCGAAGAATGTTCGATACCCCATGCCCGGCACACCTTCAAGGTATACATCAACAAGATATCTGACCATCTCAAACATATTCGCACAGTCATTAGGCGACTGAACTATCTGATAGAAGGAATCGTCTTTTTCTATGGTCGCAAATGGAACCTTATTGCCCCCCTCATCTACGATCTCAATTGTTTCGCATTCCCACTCTCTCGGTATTTGGAGATATACCTGCATTGTTTCAGAACGCTTAAACGGAGCAGGATTATATGCGACTATAGCGACTGGGCCATGTTTGTCTGTATCGACTTTGATTGAGCCTGTGATTTCTTTGAGGGCATTTTCCATTACGCATGAAGATATTTCTCTTGTCTGTCTACTTCTGAAGATCATGTCTTCGCTGATGATCTCTCTGCTGCATCCGCCGATTGAGTCATGTCCGTGATTCTGAAGAAGCCAGTTATATGCCTTGTCAATAAAGCCCTGAGGATAAGCAGAGCCAAGAAGTGAGGAAAATACTGCAAGTGGTTCAGCCAAAGATATTAGGTCGCGTTCAGTGCGGAAATTGTCCTGCTTGACATCCATCCTGGCTGAAATTATCCATCCAAATAATGGGCTTGTGCTTCCTTCAGTAAATAAGTGTCTCATCTCTCCTTTGGCAGTTGGTAGAACATCTGAAACAGACCGGCAGACTGATTCCTGAAAGTCATAGAAATTGCTGTGGAATACTTCAGCGATGCCTTTAAGGGCAATATTGGCGTCTTTGATCATCTCAATTTCTCTGATGTCAGGGCAGGATGAGTCATGCCCGCAGGACCAGAAGCGATGCGGGGTTGTCCAGTCATTGTCCTGTTCCTCTATAGCTTGTTTTGCTCTTCTTGGTACGGTCTCTTTGTTGTAGTTGAATGCCGGATGACAGTATTGAGCGTCCAGAAGGTGGTGTTGCGGATCGATCATCTTAAACCCACCGTGTCCGTTGAACCAAGACACCATTCTGTTTCCGACATCCTGCTCGTTCCAGTATGCCGGTCTTTGTAATACATACCACACATTATATCTTGGCCTGTGTCCGAGTCTTGATGCGATAACTTGTGTACCGTCAGCACCTTCCCAGATTATTTCTGAGCGAGGAGCAACTAAAGTATTGATACCCCTGTAAAAAGCGGTGAAGTTGATGCCAAAGCCTTTATATATCTGAGGCATCTGGGATATCTGGCCCCAGGAGAAAGGAGAATAGCCGGTCTTAGTCACATGACCAAATTCTTTGCCTATCTTGTGTCCTAATAACAAGTTGCGTATGAGCGACTCACCAGATACACAGTATTCATCGGGAAGGCAGAACCACGGTCCAATGAATAGCCTTTTTTGTTTTACCAGATTCTCTATTGTTTGTTTTTTTTCCGGCCGGATCTCCAGATAATCGTGTATAGGCACTGTCTGGGAGTCGAGATGAAAAGAGCTGTACTCGGGATATTTTTCGAGGATATCAAGCAGCATATCCATCATGTGCACCAGCATGTGGCGGGTTCGCTGCATTGAGAATCGCCATTCACGATCCCAGTGAGTATTAGAGATGAAGTGGCATTGAATCACCTTCTTGTCCTGCCCCCGTTTTTTACACCTGTATGTTTGAGAGTCTTTCACTGTTCTTCTCCATGTCTTGATTGAAACCGAGCATAGGATAACGCACTGCCGCTAACACCGCCGGAGTCATAAATCTGAGGCTGCTGTGCGGGCGATAATGATTGTAATCCATACCTCAGCGATCTGCAACATGTCTCAATTCAACAATACAGCTGGTCTCTTTGCTCGCCCACTTTCGCTTTCAAATGGGGCTTACCTGAAGCAGGCAGATTTGAATTGCAGCTGTTCATCGCCAGAGTTGAAATTTCCGAACTTGTTGCTCTTGTTAAAGACGACTGACACCATAATGGCACTTTTGGTGGTTTTTTGCCGATTTTTCTGGAAAACTAATTGACAGCACCAATTGGAAATTGTTATTGTCTAAGTGGTTAGAAGTTTTTGGCGGCGTAGCTCAGCTGGTTAGAGCATGGGATTCATAAGCCCAGGGTCGTTGGTTCGAATCCAACCGCCGCTATTTAGTGAAGTGGTTGGTGAACGGATTGCAGGATCGCCGGTAACTGCCGACCGCGTTTGAAGTAACGGCACTTTTTGGTGCCCCCTTCGTCTAGTGGCCTAGGATATCAGGTTCTCATCCTGGAGACAGGGGTTCGACTCCCCTTGGGGGTATTTTGACCGACTATGTCGGTCAAAATAGAGCAGTTGAGCATTTGAAAAGTTGAACAGGTGAAAATGCGAAACTGCGGTCAACTGCTCAACTGTTCTACTTTCAAAAGAAGGCAAAAAATAGAGCAGGTGAACAGGTGGAGCATTTGTTTTGCTGCTGAATAAATTTTTTTTGTATCAAAAATCAGAATGCAATTTGCGGTATCTTACTGTCCTTAAGAGTCAGATTTAATTGCGTTTGAGGTCTTGATATGGCATCACTTGTCGCTAATGTTGTTATATTCTGCCAGTTGTTTTTGTTGGCTTCGGCACCGGCTCATGTTGTTTTGAAGGGGCGGGTGATAGCGCCGCGGTATGCGGGCAGCAGTGAAGAAGTGCCTATGACGGCGGTTTATTGTTTTGCGAGCTTGGCAGGCTCCAGCAGCCAGTCGATAGGGTTTCGTACCTGGGAGACACATCCCGTGGGGTGGTACTATCTGCCGGGCGGTGCGGGAAATTATAGTATAGTTTTTTCCAACCCGGCCGGCTTTATGCGGCCTATTGTTCTGACCAACCAATTTGTAAATCCGGGTGACGTCGTGGATCGTAAACTCTCGCCTGTCTTTGATTATGGTGATTTTTACGAAGGTGCGTGGGACACGAAGGCTGCTACTGATTACTATCAAACGTTCATAGCCAGGGGGACGAGCATTACCCAGGTGGGCTTTAAGCTGGCGACAGATGGGGTGGATGGGGCCGGGCCGAGGGGGCAGAATATTCTCATATCTATACACGAAAAGGGTAAGGGGACGCCGGATAAATGGAAACAGATTGGGCCTGCGGCGGTGGTTCTGAACGTGGATTGCGGCGGCCCGAAGAATTATTGGTGGTCGGCCGGTTGGGATTCCGGCCAGGCCCCGACGGAGCTGGGCGAAAAATACGCAGTGCACCTTAAGGCGGAATCGCAGGGGGGCAGCTTCCAGGTTTTCTGGAGGCCTGGTAAGGATGACCTGTCGGATTGTTACCGGATAGGCCGGGATGGGAAAGACGGCTGGCAGGGACGCAAGATATGTATGGCGGTCGGCTCGGATTCCGACCGTT
>CAZLIO010000363.1:0-4640 GCA_964559025.1 uncultured Pirellulales bacterium
TGCAGCGTAGGTTTAGCAGATGATTGGGCAACCTACCGGTCGCAGATAACGCGAAGCGGTATTACCTCCGAAACCGTTGGCCCGAGGCTTTTTCTGCAGTGGAAATATATTCCCACTCATCCGCCCAAACCTGCCTGGCCTATGCCTTCGGAAGAGCTGCCAAGAATGCACAACGACAATGCGTTTCACGTGGTGATAGCTGACAAAAATGCCTATTTCGGTTCCTGCACGACAAACAAGGTTTATTCAATCGATGCGGCTCAAGGCAAGTTACGCTGGACATTCTTTACCGAGGGGCCGGTTCGTTTTGCTCCGGCCGTTTATGACGGCAGGGTTTATGTCGGTTCCGATGATGGTTACGTGTATTGTCTCGATAGCAAAGACGGCTCGCTTATATGGAAGTACCGGGCCGGGCCCAGTGATGAAAAAGTCATTGGCAACGGCAGAATGATATCCCTCTGGCCGGTCAGAACCGGCGTTCTGGTTGACAATGGGATTGTTTATTTCACGGCGGGAGTCTTTCCATACGAAGGATTATATATTTGTGCCCTCAGGGCTGATGATGGCTCGGTCGTCTGGAGGAACGATACTATCGGTGACCTTGCGCATGAGCTGGATTACGGCGGGATATCGCCACATGGTTACCTGGTCGCATCCAAAGATATCTTGTATGTTCCTTCCGGTCGGTCTATGCCGGCCGCCTTCGACCGCCAAAGCGGAAAATTCCTTTTTTGCGCTACCCCCGGCGCCAAGCGGGGCGGCACGTGGGCCCTGATAGACAATGACACGCTTATCTCCGGTGTGGATTACTCCGGGGAACCTCAAAAAGTCGCTTACGACGCGAAAACCGGGAAGCGACAGGGAGAGGCTTTTGCCTGGTTTCCAGGAATTGATATGGTCCTTACCCGTGAGGTATCATACGTCTTAGCCAAAGATAGGATTTATGCTATCAACCGGGCCAGATATATCGAAGCTTTCAGAAAAGCCGGCAAATTAGTAAATGAACGCAAAAAAGTGTCAAGCCAGCTCTCAAGCCTGAGAAGAAAACTTAGAAACGCGGATGAGAAAGCCGGTAAAGAGATAAAGCAGCAAATTGATGAGCTAACCCGTAAGACCGCCTCTCTGGCTGTAGAAGAAAATCGATTGCGAGACTCAAGCTATGAGTGGCACTACTCAAGAAGAGGGCTTCGTTCGATAATACTGTCAGGCAAAGTTGTATTCGCCGGTGGTGAAGGTTTCGTCGTCGGCATTAACTCAAGAACCGGCAAACAAGTGTGGAAGAGCGATGTAAATGGTGCCGCCGTCGGACTGGCCGCTTCTGATGGCCGTCTGGTTGTAAGCAGCGACAAAGGCCCCATCTACTGCTTCGGAGGGAACGAAGTTGCGGCGGCGAAAGAAATCAGGCCGGAAATAAAAGCTGAGCCTTATGCCAATGATTCGCTCACCGAAACATACGAGGCCGCCGCGGAAAAAATCTTAGCTGAAAGCGGCGTAAAGAAAGGATACGCCTTAGTCCTGGACTGCGGCCAGGGGCGCCTCGCTTATGAATTATCGAAAAGAACGGAGCTAAAAATTGTCGGCCTTGAAAAAGACCCGGAAAAATTAGCCGCGGCCCGGAAAAATTTCGAAGCCGCCGGCTTGTTAGGAAAGCGAGTGGTGGTTGAGCCTTGGGATTTAAAGTCTCTGCCGGACTATTTCGCCAACCTGATCGTCTCCGATGGAATGTTGATCACCGGCAAAACAGCAGGTACGACAGAAGAAGGGCTGCGCATTCTTCGTCCCTGGGGAGGCACAGCGTGCCTGAGCTATCATCGCGATGGGGAAGTTGTCTGGAGAAAATTTGTCCGAGGTCCTTTAGAGGACACGGGCGCCTGGACGCAGCAGTACAGCGATCCTCAAAACACCGCCTGTTCCGGCGATGAGCTGGTCTACGGTCCGTTGGGGATTCTGTGGTTCGGAGGGCCCGGCCCTCAGGGAATGGTCGAGCGGCATGCTTGTGCGCAAAGCCCCGTCTCTATGAACGGCCGACTATTTATGCAGGGCGAAGAGCTCATCATGTCTGTTGATGCATTTAACGGAACCCTGCTATGGAAAAGGGAAATTCCGGGAGCGGTCCGCGTCAAGGTTAAGGCTGATTGCGGAAATCTGGTCCTAACTCAGGATGGTCTTTTTGTGGCTGCTTATGATAAATGCTACCGCTTGAATCCGGAGACAGGCCAAACCATGCGTGAATACAAAATCCCCCCATCTCCCGATGGAAGCCCGCGCCGATGGGGTTATATATCAGTCATCAACAACATTCTCTATGGCTCGGCAGCGAAAGCTATGGACGAAGATTACGGCGCCATTTTGAAGCGCTTCGTCGAAAATGGAAAATGGAAGAATATTGAGGATATCCCCCAAGAGCACAGGGACCAATATGAGTACTACAAAAGGCTATATCCTGGTCCAAAGGATTTGCTAATGGCCGCACAAAGGTCGGGATATATGTATCGAACAATGACATCTTTCGCCCGAGGGGGAGAGTTTCTCCAGAAAAACGCAGTGACCGACAATTTAATGGTGAGCGACAAAATATTCGCTCTGGACACGGAGACGGGCGAGCTGCTGTGGAAGCGCAGCGGGAAAAAGATAGCTAACATAACAATCGTGCTGGGAGATGGTAAAATCTTCTACGCCGACAGCGAAATATCGGAAGAACAAAGAAACCGAGCCCTGAAGAGAAGGCGAAGATACACAAAAACGGGCGTTTATAAGGAAAGAGAAGGGATTCTTGAAGAGCTAAGGGAAAAGAAAAAGTTTCTTGCTGAGAGTTTGAAAAAGTACAAATCATATAATCGGAAATCTCAGGTTGAATATCTAATCAGCTCCCTGGAGGCCGAGCTATTTAAGGAGGAGTATCCCGAAGGGAGCTTGACATACGATGATGCCGACGTGAGAAATGTTTTTGCTCTTGACGCCGATACCGGAGAGTTAATCTGGAGACGTCCCGTCGATTTAACGGGATGCTGCGGCGATAAGATGGGAGCTGCATATAGTGATGGCATTCTGTTCTTTTTCGGCAACCATGGTAACCACGATGCGTGGAGATTCAAAGAAGGCGGCATGAAATGGCGGCGCATCACGTCGTTATCCGCCGAGAAAGGCGATATGGTTTGGTCACGAACCCTGAACTACCGCACAAGGCCGGTCATTGTCGGGGATAAAATCATCTTAGAGCCTCGCGCTTGTGAACTTCGTACGGGCGAGATTGTTATGCGAGAGCATCCCATCACGGGCGAGGAAGTTCCCTGGGAGTTCTTACGGCCCGGCCACACCTGCGCCATTACCGCCGCTTCAGCGAAAAGTCTTTTCTATCGTTCGGCCTGCACGGCGTTTTACGACCTGGAGCACGACAACGGAGTTACTACCTTCGGCGCCTACCGTCCAGGTTGTGCCATCAGCTTGATACCGGCCGGCGGCCTATTGCTCTCCCAAGAGGCGGCGGCCGGCTGTACCTGCTCATACCCGGTCCGCTGCTCATTGGCAATGATGCGCAAGCCAAACAGGACTCAGCCCTGGACGGTCTATGTTACGCCCGGCGAGCTGAATCCCGTCAAACATTTCGCTGTAAATTTTGGTGCCTCCGCGGATATGAAGGACAATGAAGGAGTCGTTTGGTTCGGTTATCCTAATCCGAAAACTAATCCGAGCTTTCATCATCATTATCCGAATTACGGTGTTAAGTTTGACCTGCGTGACCAGACCTTGCCTGGAATGGGGTATTTCTGCCACGACTTCAAAGGTGTTAGCATAGCCGATACCGACAAGCCCTGGCTATTCACATCCGGCTGCCAGGGGATGCTGCGTTGCGAAGTTCCGCTGATTGATGACGCAGCCGGTCAAAAAGCAGCCATGTACACGGTCCGTCTCGGTTTTAACGCCCTGCCGGGAGACCAGGCAGGCCAACGCATCTTTGGCATCAAACTTCAGGACAATGTGGTACTGGAAAGCTTTGATATCTTAGAAACAGCAGGAAAAGCCAACAGAGCGGTCGTAAAAGAATTCAAAGGCATTAGGGCCGAAAGTGTTCTCGTCCTTGAACTACTTCCCAAACCGGCTAATCCAAAGATGAATCAGGCACCGATAATCAACTTCATCGAGGTAATCAGAGAAGATGCGGGAGAGATAGCCCAAATACCCGGGAAAAGTATGTGATAGAATTTAACTCCGCAGGACACTTGATAGTGGAAACACGTTCTTTTTGTCCGTGGCCGAAAAACACAGAACAACCAATAACAATAATTGCTTTGATTGGAGCAATAATTGCTGTAGGTGTGTGTGGTTGTAAGGAGGCCAAAGAATATTACAATCGGGGGGTTACCCGTTTTGACAAAGGCGAAACTGACGGTGCAATCTCAGACTTCACCAGGGCCATTAAGAAGCGGCCAAGGTATGGTATGGCTCACTACTATCGGGCGATGGCGTACCATCGTAAGAAAGAATATGACCAGGCCATCGCAGACTACACGAAGGCCATTGAGATAGACCCGCAACGGTTTGCTGCTGCCTTCGCCGACCGTGCCCTCATCTATTACATCAAAAAAAGAATATGACAAAAGGCTTCTGCAAAATTGAGGTTAGGCATATATTATTTAAGA
>CAZLIO010000364.1:0-4637 GCA_964559025.1 uncultured Pirellulales bacterium
CGAAGGATCTGGCCAACGAAAAAGAGATTCTTCGCTTCGCTCAGAATGACAGCTTCGCTGTCACTTTAGGCTCTTTAGCTCACTTAATATTGTTGTTTTTTTTTGCTTTTTCAAAGTGCGACAATGAACGAATTGTTGGCGAACATCTCGGCACAAAGCGAAGAAATAAATATTATCCTATTGATTGGGATCGCCATTTTCGGCGGCACAGTTGGAGCGAGGGTATTCCACCTACTTAATATCCCTCGCATCGTGGGTTATGTTGCGATAGGGATATTATTAGGGCCTTTGCTGGGCACTATCTCTCCGAAAACAATCCGTGACCTGGAGCCGTTCAATATGTTTGCCCTGGGTATCATTGGTTTTTTGATCGGGGGCGAGCTTAAACGTGATATCTTTGTAAAGTTCGGCAGACAGGTTATGGTAATCTTGCTCTTTGAAGGCCTGGTGGCCTTTATGTTAGTGGGGGTCCTTAGCTTTGCAATAACCTGGTATTTCTCCGATTGGAAAACGGGATTGGCTGTTGGTGTGGTATTTGGTGCTATTTGTGCTGCAACAGATCCTGCTTCGACAATGAGTGTATTGTGGGAATATAAAAGTCGCGGGCCGCTTACGGCAATGTTGACGGCAATTGTTGCCCTTGACGATGCCCTCGCCTTGATTTTATACGCTGTTTGTATCAGTGTAGCAGGTGTTGTTATAGGGCATCAGGAGACTGGTTTTTTCGGTGCGTTATTGTCATCGTTTTATGAGATATTTGGTTCGCTGCTGATAGGTATTGTAGCAGGAATAGTGCTGAATTGGATTCTAAAACGAACGGATGAGGCGGAAAGAGTATTGATTTTCAGTATAAGTTTAGCTTTGCTGATTATCGGAGTGGCGATAACCCGGGAACTGGACGTTATTATCTCATCTATGGCTTTGGGAGTAACGCTGACGAATATCGGTTCAAGAAAGGTCCTGTCAAGTTTCAAGCTTGTACACAGGTTTTCGGCACCGATTTACGTCCTGTTTTTTGTTCTTGTTGGCGCCAGATTAAAGATTGTTAATTGGGACACACAGGTTCTTCTTCTTGCTGTAGCATATATTATTGGAAGTGTTGTCGGCAAGACTACAGGCGCGTGGTGGGGTGCCGTTCACTCCAAATCTGTACCAACAATTAGAAAATATCTTGGATTCTGTTTGTATCAGCAGGGCACAATTGCTATAGCACTTCTGCTTATGGCGAGCAGCCGATTTGAAGGTCAACTTAAAGATACAATGTTGTCTGTAATAATAGCCGGTGTATTTGTGCTTCAGCTTGTTGGCCCTGTATTCGTAAAGATAGGATGCAAAAAGGCCGGCGAAGCGGGTCTTAATATTACCGAAGAAGATCTTATAAGAAATCGTACCGTGGCCGACATTATGGACATAAAGGTCCCGCCCATTGCATCGGGGCTGCCCTTGAGCGAAGTAATAAAAATAGTAAGCAGTACGGACAGCTTTTACTATCCTGTTGTCGATAAAGACAAAAAGCTGATAGGTGCAGTTACATTAGATGGTATTAGAAATACTTTTGCAACTCAGGAATTAAATAGCTGGTTAATAGCTATGGATATCGTGGAACCAATCATCTCAGAAACAAATCCTGATATGGCTTTGTCAGAGGCCTTTAACAGAACAAAGCAACTTGGCATAGAGTATATGCCTGTCATTGACCCAAAACAGGACAATAAATTTGTTGGGGTTTTAGATGCTAATGCTGCCCATCGAAAACTGAGCGCCGAAGTGTTATCCAAACAACATGAAGCTGACAGTATGTATGGTCTGAAAATCATCCAGCACCAAAAACACTTGCGAAGCTAAAACAAGTGAATATACTGTTCATCCTTGTTATTAACGTTAGAAGACCTTAATCAGCCTATAAGAACAGGAAATCCAAAATGAAACTTATTGATGTTTTACGAAAAGAATGTGTTGTTGCCGGTGCTCAGCTTAGCGATAAGGCTGAGGCTATGGGTGAAATTGTTCAGGTGGCAAAAAAAAATCCTAACCTAAAAGACGTAAGTGAGCAGGAGATTTTGCTTGGACTCGAAGAGCGTGAAAAGCTCGGCTCGACAGGTTTCGGCAAGGGTATAGCAATTCCCCATTGCCGTCTCAAGTCTGTTACTGATTTTGTAGTGGGCCTTATTACGATACCATCAGGAGTGGATTTCGAGGCTTTAGATGCAGAGAAAGTTAATCTTATAATTTTCATCATAGCTCCTGAAGCTGAACCCAATAAGCATCTCAAGTTGCTTTCTGCAATCTCACAGACACTCTTAATTCCCGGAGCTGTAGAAGAAATACTGGCTGAAAGCACTCCTGAAGCTGTGTGCGAAAGTTTCCTGCGTCATACACACGCCGAGATAGACACGAAGAGGCAAACGACCAAGTGCTTTTTCAATGTTTTTGTACAGGATGAGAATGTTTTTCGGGACATCCTCGAAAAGTTGACGGGCATAGAAACGAGCTCACTCGTTGTCGCCAATACGGAAAACGTGGGGGCATATCTGGCAAGAGTACCACTTTTTGCTGATTTCTGGCGTGACAAACCCCGCAGCTTCAGCAAGGTAATCGTTGCTGTTGTGGATAAAGGGCTTGCCAACGAAACCATCCGTCGCATAGAGAGCGTTACCGGCAACCTGAACGAATGCACGGGTGTGATGGTAACCGTTCAGGATATTCCTTATGCTGCCGGTTCACTTTAATGCGAAGCCATAGTTATCAGGATAGAGGTAGAACTTCAAATTAAGAGTATTTACTAATGAGTTTGGATATTTCATTTTTAGATATTTCTGCTTTGACCCTTTTGGGGATTGTCACAATTGTCGGTTTTTATATAGGCCATACGGCCCGGCTGGTCAGGTTGCCCTCTCTTATTGGTTATATGATTCTGGGTGTCATTCTTGGTCCATCAGTGCTGCATCTTCTAAGTAAAACTATAATGGACCACCTGTCTTTCATTACAGAAATCGCCCTTGGTTTTGTTGCTTTTAGTATCGGTTCGGAACTTAGCTTATCTTCCCTGAAACGCCTCGGCCCGGGGATTATCTCTATCATTTTTGCAGAATCTTTTGGGGCCTTTTTTGTGGTTACTGGCGCAGTATATGTTTTGAGCCGTGATTTACCGTTAGCCCTTATTTTTGGAGCAATGGCTCCTGCCAGTGCCCCTGCGGGTACCGTTGCCGTAATTCAGGAGTGCAAGGCAAAGGGAAGTTTGACAAAGGCCCTCTATGCAGTGGTCGGATTTGACGATGGTTTAGCTATTATCATTTTCGGATTCGCAGCCGCCTTTGCCAAAAACCTCTTAATTGGAGAAGCCGCCGGCCATAACGGTAGTATTCTGTCGGCAATGTGGCCTCCCTTGAAGGAAATTGGTTTTAGTATTATGGTAGGTGGAATGGTTGGCTTTGCATTCTGCCAGATGGTTCGCAAGCTGCAAAGCTCCAAAGATATTCTAATTGTTATTTTTGGTGCCGTTCTTCTTGCTACAGGCCTGTCGATACGCTGGCATTTGTCTTTAATTATGACCAACATGATAGTTGGTTTTGTATTGGTTAATACCAGGCGCCAAGCACTGGTCCATCGTGTTATGGCCCCGATGCTGGAAATTATGCCGCTGCTCTTCATATTGTTTTTCTGTCTTGCCGGTGCACATCTGGAACTGTCAACGCTGCCGGCTTTGGGTACCCTTGGCGTAGTTTACATAATTGGCCGTTCAGCAGGACTTATTGGAGGTGCCCGTATTGGAGCTATGCTTGGTAATGTTGATGATAAAATTAAAAAGTACATAGGCCTGGGTATTCTTTCCCAGGCAGGCGTAGCTATTGGTCTTTCGCTTATTGTCAAACATGAGTTTACCCAGTTGGATGCTCAGTATAACCTGCCGCATGCTCTGACAATCGGAGCTACCGTACTTACAATGATTACGGCAACCTGCATTTTCTTTGAGATTATCGGTCCGATTCTTACAAAGGTTGCTTTAACAAAGGCCGGCGAAATACCCAACGAGAAATCGATGTGATTGGCGTTGTAACAGCAGCAAAAAGCCGACACTATGTCAGGTCTTGAGGCAACTTTGCAAGCGTGAGGAAAGGGAAGTTATGAAGAAGTGTCCCTTTTGTGCAGAAGAGATACAGGATGAGGCCATTAAGTGCCGTTTTTGCGGCGAGTTCCTCAGTAAATCCAATAAGTCAAAGACGAAATGGTATTTTTCCACGCATATCGTTGTAATTGCTTTATTGTGCTTGGGCCCACTTGCTCTGCCGGTTGTATGGCTCCACCCCCGTTATAAGACAATTACGAAGATTGTGGTGACGCTTATTGTTATTGCGATCAGTGTTTGCTTATATTTTGTTACGAAAGAGCTATATCTTCGATTAGCAGAACAGGTGAAGGCATTGGGGCTGCAATAACAGACAGGTTTTATATCTGCGGTTAAGTAATATATGCAGTTTTCCAGGATAATTGGGACAACAATAATTCGCTTGATTTATTGACAAGTGCAAGCCGAGGTGCTAATAATAGGGGTGTCGAGTATGCTGCAAGCCTAATACTAATAAATGAGTTCTGCAAAATTGAGGTTAGGCATACTTTGAAAAGAAAAAAAACGTTTT
>CAZLIO010000365.1:0-4617 GCA_964559025.1 uncultured Pirellulales bacterium
TTATAATTTTCTAAACCAAAGTCCACCAACAAGGCAAACGCATATAGTAAATAACTTAATCGGCCACGGGGAAGCAAAAAAATCAAAAAAAGTAACAAAAAAAGGACAAAACCGTAACAAAATGGTAACATTTGGCCGGCATAATTGCTCCTGTCAAACTTAAATTTCAAAGTCGTCGGGAAAATTATGAAGATTGCTGCGAGTACTGCGAGACACATAAAATATTAATTGAAAGGGGAAAAAATGAAAAGTGGTATGTTCACAAGAATATTGCTGTATTGTTTGCTTTGCTCATTAATCGCCGTTGCAGGCTGCTATATCCAAGTAAGAGGATATAGTTCCCCTCGGGCAAGATATGAAAGAACGGTGCAGCTATCCAGGCCAATGTCGGCCGGCACTTTATTTGCGGCCAAGAGCAACGACGGCTGGATTACTGTAACCGGCGGCGAGGTTACGGATTGCAATGTTACCGCAACGATTATCGCCAGGGCTGATTCGGATGAAAAAGCCAGAACAATCGCTGAAAAGACAAAGGTAAAACTTGAACAATTCGGCTCTAAGCTAACGGTAAAACTTGAAAAGCCAATATTGATGATGAACCAGAGCGTGGATATTCAGGTCGAGGCGATGGTACTTAAAAATTGCGATGTGGAACTTAGCACGAATGATGGGGATATTACGATAGAAAACATCGATGGGGATATTGACATAAAAACCGATGATGGTTCAGTGTCGCTTGCACGAATTGCTGGAGAAATAAAAATCAGAAGCAACGACGGCTCAATCAATGTCCAGGAGTTTAATAGTGATGTAAATTTGCAGAGGGCCGGATGGATAGACATCCAGACCGATGATGGCTCGGTAACCATGTCACGAGTCGTTGGGGACATAAAAGTCAGAAGTAATGATGGCTCGACCAGAGTCGAAGAGGTTACCGGTGATGTAAATATTCAGAGCGATGATGGAAGAATCACAGTGGTTTACTCTGAAGATGCCGGCGGTGTTTGTAATGTCTCGCTGGTTACAGATGATGCCGCCGTGGACTTAACGGCCCCGGCGAACTTTTCCGCGGACGTCGAAGTTATAACGGACGACGGCTCGATAAATACGGATTTGCCGATAAAGGTGACGGGCAAATTAGGCAAAAGCGGAATTAAAGGAACAATCGGAACGGGAGAAGGCAGGCTGTATATCAAGACAAACGATGGCTCAATAAGAATAAGATAATACGCTTAATATATCCCGAATTTAACTCGGTCCTTATATAAGCAGAAAACCAACGACGGACTCGTACAAGAAATAGTTATAGAATTAAGGAGACAGGAAAATGAAGAAAAATTATACGATAGTATTATCTCTGGGCCTTTGCCTTTGCTCACTGCTTGCTGTTAGCGGGTGCGTTATTCATATCGGCAATTGGCCCCGGGCCAAATACGAAAAAACAATAAGACTCCAGGCGCCTTTGGAATCCGGCTCTACCGTTGTGGCTAAAACAAGCTATGGCTCTATAACAGTAGGTGGTACCAATACTGCCGATTGCAGCGTGGTCGCTACAATTCATGTGCAGGCTCCTACTGAGGAGGAAGCCGTTGAAATTGCTGAAAAAGTGAAGATACAGCTTGAGCCGGCCGGAAAGACACTAACGGTCAGGGCAGACAAGCCGCACGTGAAAAATAACCGCTCAATAAGCATCAGCTACCAAATAACTGTTCCTGTGCAAACTAACATCGAATGTGCCAGCTCATACGGCTCTATCGAACTGGCTGATACCAGCGGCTACGTGAAAGCACACACCAACTATGGCTCGATTGACTGTGATAGCATTAACGGCCAAATTCAGGCGGATACATCCTATGGCAGTGTCGATTGCAGGAAAATTATATCCGACGAGCTAACTGCCGGCTCAAGCTACGGCAATATCGACATTGAATATTCGGATTTGGCGCCTGCTGAAATGCAGGTAAACGTGAGCACATCGTATGGCAGCATTGACTTTACAGCACCGCCCGGATTCACCGGACAAGTCGAACTTTCAACCAGCTACGGCTCGATACAAACCGCTCTGCCGATTGTAGTCAAGGGCAAGATAAGCAGCAAGCGAATAGAAGGAAGAATAGGTGAGGGAAATGGAAAGCTGAGTTTGAAGACCAGCTATGGCTCGATAAGAATTAGATAGTGTGCTTGGGATATTCCTGAATTTAACTCGGTTCCTTTATAAAACGCCTTCCGTGAGGTCTTCGCGCCAGATATGATTCCGGCGTATGGCTGATATTTTTTGTTACTATTAGGATTTCGCGTGCCTTTTATATTATGGAGGTAGTAAAAGGTAGATACTTACAGAAATGTTTGACATTATATGCAATTGAAAGCCGTGGGAGTATCTGTAAATTGTTCCGTGGAAATATCAACTGATTTAGGAGAAGCGAGAAATGAAACTTTATAAATACAGCAAAATTGCTCTTCTTGTGTCGTTGGCGGTGACGTCGGTTCTGCTTGTCGGCTGCGTGGCCACCAGAAGTGATGTGCACTACAGCGGCGTTGAAAATTCACAGCTTAGGCAAGTAGAGCGAGGTAAGACGACAAAAGACTGGCTGGTGACGGTACTGGGAGAGCCGACCGAACAGAGTATGACCGAAGAAGGTACCGAAATCCTCAGGTACAAATGTACAGAAAAAAGGGACAACCAATTTATCCTGTTCCCCCCTCCCATAGTTATCGACGATAAAAAGGAAATAGAACATACCGTTGTGTTTAAGCTCAAAGACGGTATTGTGCAGCGATACTGGAAGGAAAGATAGCAAAGCTAATTGATTATTGATGAGTGATGAATGTTGATGAGTGGATGCGGAAATGGGTGGATGTGTAGATGAGTATATGCGGAGATGAGGGTAATAAATATGAAATAAACGAAGTGGCAGGAGCTAAACGCGAGCTGATTTAGGAGAAGCGAGAAATGAAACTGTATAAACACAACGAGATTGCCCTTTTTGCCTCGTTGGTAGTGACGTCGTTTTTGCTTGTCGGATGTGTTATCAGCAAGACGGACGAACACTACACCGGCAGAGATAGGCCTATCGGAAACCAGACACTCAGGCAGATCGAATGCGGCCAGACGACAAAAGACTGGCTTGTGACGGCACTTGGTGAACCCACCGAAGAACGTTTGACGGAAGACGGGACCGAGATCCTCAAGTACAGATGCATAATGAAAAAGGACAACGCCTTTGTTCTGTTTCCGATAATCATTGTCGATGATAAGGAAACAGACCACAGCGTTTCCTTCGAGATAAGAGACGGTATTGTGCAGCGGTACTGGAAGGAAGGATAGGAACCTGTAGCCAAAAGCAGTAGAATCCGCCCACATAGATGTTGCTGCTACACCGGAAGACATTATAATTATTGGCTATTGACTATTGACCATTTATTATTTAACATCGTCATTTAAATCGTAAATAGCAAATAGTAAATTAGAAGGGCCGGAGTGGCGGAATTGGCAGACGCGCGGGATTCAAAATCCCGTCCTGGCAACAGGGTGTGGGTCCGAGTCCCACCTCCGGCAGTTATTCGTATTGCGTATCGTGTATATCGTATTGAGTTTAGCGTTGTCATTCCCGCGCAAGCGGGAATCTATGCTTTTATAGAAACAGACAATATATCAAGATATGAGATTAAGCTATTATCCGGAAACAGATTCTCTATATATCGATCTTGCCGAACGTCCGAGCACCGAAAGCAAGGAAGTCTCCGAAGGGATCGTTCTCGACTATGATGCGGACGGGAATCTTGTCGGAATCGACATTGACAATGCCAGCAAGAAGCTTGAACTAAAGAAACTCGTATTAAACAAACTTCCTACTGAGATACAGAGCCTTTCAGCTTAGACTAAATCAAAGTGCGATCAAATGAAATGGGGTATCCGCAATGCGATCTGGTTTTATAAGTTTCCATAACGGCTACAAAATGAACACAAGCTAAAGCGTGATCAAGCAGTAATATTCCTCAAATCATAAATGGGTCCAGGAGCTATTCGGTTAAACTTTTCCTGGATATTCCGAATCCTCTCCTCAGCATTAATTCCCTTGAACTCACCCGGATAGACCAGATTAAAGATTCTAACGACATCCAATCCACACATAACGCAAGCTAACAGACACCCATGGAACACTCCTTTCTCGGTATTGAGCAAATCAAGATTGATCTTATCATTGGATACTTTCAAATTAGAGGTAACGGATCTCTCGTTAGGGTGTGCGCCGAAGTCGATACATCGGTCGTAATTCTTCCCCACTCCTCTTCCGAGAAAGGAATTCTTTTGTTTGAGCTTATCAAGGATACAGCTTGGTCTGAATAGGTTTACGGACTTTTTTCTGGTCGCTTCGTTTTTGTGGCGTTCAAACCACACTTGTGCGAGAGTAAGGTCATCGTGTATATTGAAAGCATATAGCGCATTCTCAAGACAAGCGCGCAATTGTACATAGCATTCGGCTAATTGACCACTCGATGAAAGTCGCACTGACGCAAAGTAGCTGCCACAAGCACGTCCTAAAAGAAGTGCAATTGCAAAACCACTTTCATCTGAATATGCTACGCTCTCCACAGCTGCCTTAAAAAGATTGC
>CAZLIO010000366.1:0-4615 GCA_964559025.1 uncultured Pirellulales bacterium
GCTTTGCTGTCATTCTGAACGCAGCGCAGCGAAGTGAAGAATCTCTTTTTCGTTGACCAGATCCTTCGGCTTCGCCTCAGGATGACACTTACGTGTCACTTTAGCTAACTACTATACGAGATACGAAAGAAAGGAGATTTGACAATGGATTACGGACTGACATTGGCTTTGATTGGCGCAGGATTGGCGGCTTTATTGGCTGGTATCGGCTCGGCGATTGGTATCGGTACCGCCGGCAGAAGTGCGACCGGCGTATTGAGCGAAAAGCCGGAAAGATACGGGCAGATGTTTATTATGGTCGTGCTGCCCGGAACGCAGGGTTTCTACGGGTTCCTTGCGGCGTTTCTTGTTATGCTCAATCTCAACTTCTTTGGACAAGGGGGCGTTCCCGAGTTGAGCACGACGCTTGGACTGCAGGTGTTGATAGCCTGTCTGCCTATCGCGTTTGCCGGTCTGGTAAGCGCTATCTTCCAGGGCAGAGTCTGTTCGGGCGGTATCCTGATGGCTGCCAAAAGACCGGAGATGGCATTTAAGGCGGGCGTTGTCTATGCCGTTATGGTCGAAGTCTATGCCGTTCTGGGACTGCTGGTAACAATGTTTATGCTGCTGTTCGGCATAAGCTGGCCAACGCCGGTAGCTTGATATGTGAAACTCAATACGAAATACGAGATACGATATTATGGAAGCAGAACAGGTAGTAGAAAAGATATTGGCCGACGCCAAGGCCGAGGCAGATAAGATAAAAAAGCAGGCTGACGACCAGGAAGCTGCTGAGCAGGCCAAGCTCGCCGAGCAGCTGGACGAGTACAAAAAGCAGACGGAGATTCTCGCCCAAAAGGCCGGCGAAGATGAAAAATCGCATATTCTTGCAGCGGCGAGGATGGATATTGCCAAAGAGTATTTGGCCGAGAAAAGAAAGATACTCGACGAGGTCTTTGAGCAGGCACGCCGGCAGCTACAAAATTTGCCCGATGGGGAATATCGGGCTCTGATTAAAAAACTGATACTCGATGCGGTCGAGACCGGCGACGAAGAGGTGGTAGTTGATACAAACGAAGGTCGCATCGACCAAGAGTTTATAAAAGAGATAAACCGCGAATTAGGCCCTGATTACAAAAATAATTTAAGGTTATCTGACGAAAGGCAGGACCTGGGGGCCGGCTTTATCTTAAAACGTGGAAAGATAAAAACAAATGTTTCTATGGAGGTATTGCTGGGCCAGGCACGAAAGGAGCTGGAAATCGAATTAGCAAAAGAGCTGTTTAGTGAATAATAACCTAATATAATGTTAACTGCGAAATTCAAACAACCCGTTATTGACTTCTATACCTATCCGTCTGTCGGTGGTGACGACTGGCGATATACGTTCCAGACGGCTATGGTACGCACGCTCGAAATGCAGATGCTAAGCAGGGCCGCTTTACTCGATATGGCCAACGCCGAGAACTTCGAGCAGGCTGCTGATTTATTGAGTGGGACAGAATACGCCCTGCCGCGGGGCGGCAGGGACTTTGCGGAAGTAGAGGAAATCCTGCAGCAGCGAAGAGCAGCGATGCGCGAGCTTTTCTCGGTTTTAATGCTTGATGAGCCGATTGTCGAGCTGTTCAGGACGCGCGATGATTTTGCAAACCTCCGGCTGGCAGTCCGGCGGACTTTAACTGAAAAGGAATTGGGAACAGATTACAGCAGTGACGGCAACGTTCAGCCGGAGCTGATTGAGCAAATATTTTCTGAGGAGGATGAATTTAGCAAGCCGGTATTTCCTGATTACATCCGGCAAGCTGTCGAGCAGGCGGTTCTTGGCTATTATCAGAACAAGGACATACGCCGGATTGATTACGCAATCGATAGAGTCCAGGCACAATATAATTTAGAGCAGGCGCGCCGATTAAAAAGCATTTTTCTGCTCGGTTTTTTTAGGATACAGATTGACCTGACCAACATTCGCACAATGCTTCGGCTCAAATTCATCGAATCCGAGTCCCGCACCAAAACGGCGGAAGCCGAAGCTTTTTTGGTGCGGGATAATGTCTTTTTGGAAAGCGGCTTTATTGAATTAGAGCGGTTCAGGCACGGCGCCGAGCTCGGCTACGAAGCATTGGGGCCGTTGTTCTTTGTAACACCGTACCATCGAATTGTTGATACGGGCGCTAACTACCTGGCGTCGAATAAATCTTTTTTGAGGGTCGAGCAGCAGTGCGAGGAGCATCTGACCGGTTTTTTGAAATCAACCGTTCAGATTACCGCCGGCCCTCAGCCGATTATTGCTTTTTTGTTATTGAAGGAAAACGAAATCCGAACAGTCAGATTGATTCTGACTGCGAAAAAGAATCACCTGGATACGAAACTTATCCTGGACCGTATCTCGTAATCCGGGTCACGAGCGACGAGACACGAATTTATATAGGAGCAAATAAAATGAAGCTGAGAAAACTATTCTATTTGATTTTGGTGTTAACGTTTATTGTTGCCGGGTGTAAGAAGAAAGAACCTGAGCCACAGCAGCAAGCTGAGCAAGCCGAGGTTAAGGCTGAAGAAAAGCCAACACAACCACCTGTTGACAAGGCCCCACCAGGCCCCGTCGAAAGACCGGGTGGCAAAGCCGCTCCTTCCTTTACATTACAAGATTTGAATGGTAAACCGGTCAGCCTCTCAGACTTCAAGGGCAAGGTGATTGTCCTCGACTTCTGGGCGACCTGGTGCCCGCCCTGCGTGATTGAGATTCCACATTTCATCGAGCTTTACGAACAATATAAGGACCAGGGATTTGCCATGGTGGGCATTTCTTTAGATCGTGAAGGCATTAGCGTTGTCAAATCGTTTGTCCGGAAGTATCAAATCAACTATCCGATTCTGATGACCGATGGCCAGGTCGATAGAGTGTACGGTGGCATTACGGCCATACCGACTACCTTCGTTATCGACTCGGCAGGCAATATCCGACAAAAGTACGTGGGTTATCGAGACAAGGCTGTGTTTGAAGCGGACATCAAAGCGTTTTTGGCAGAGGCCAAAGCACCGAGCTAAAGAATAGTGTATATTGTGAAGCGTGACTAAAATGAACTAAAGTGACAGCAAAGCTGTCATTCTGAGCGAAGCGAAGAATCTCTTTTTCGTTGACCAGATCCTTCGGCTTCGCCTCTGGATGACACGTAAGTGTCACTTTAGGCACTTCACACTTTAGCTCACTGAGATACGAATTATGGAAGGTAAAATCGCAGTTTTAGGTAGTACTGATTTTGTGATGCCGTTTTCGGCACTTGGGGTAGATACGTACCCGGTGGGCCTAACGGCCGGTGATATTGACGAGAGCGCAAAGAAGATAATTAGTGAAAAGTATGCGCTCGTAGTAGTCGCCGAGAATATAGCCCCGAAGGCCGAAGAAATCTTCGCGGACTATCACAACACTCCGACTCCCTGTATTATGGTTGTGCCCTTTACCACCGAATCCGAGGGCTTTGCAACCCAGGCCCTCGGAGAAGTGCTCAAAATGGCTACGGGTATTAACATTTTGCAAAACAATTAGGAAGCAGAAGCGATAGAAGTTCTGCAGCAAATTTGCTGTAGATAATAACCTCTAAGAAAGTTTATATCTTTAGTGAAGCCGTGAGCACGGGAAATTCCGGATAATAATTATTAAAGAAAGGTTGTGCATGAGCAGACAATTAATCAAAAAATTGTTAGCAATAATACTTCTGGTAGCGTTGTTTTCCTCGAAATCTCTGCCGTCAAATAAGAAGATTGAGTTTTGGGACGTTCAACGCAAGGGAGCGAATTACTTCAATGTCACACCTGAAGAGCAATGGTTCAAAGCCGCTCACGAGTTGGGAATTGATTGGGTTCGCATGACCTATGATAAATGGAAAGGGCAGCGGCGAGACTTCTTGATGGGGGATACCAACAACTTCACCGGGATTATCCAAGAAGACCTAGCAAGACTCATCCAAACACTTGATTGGGCCGACAAATACAACATTAAGGTCGTAATCGCCCCCTTGGGCTTGCCGGGCAATCGCTGGGTGCAGAACAACGACAACCGTCGCGATTTACGCTTATGGAACGATCATAAATACTGGCGGCAAGCGGCTGACTTCTGGCGAGATTTAGCGGCGAGCTTAAAAGATCACCCGGCGGTCTATGCCTACAACATCCTTAACGAACCGATCCCGGAAATGAAAACGGGTCTAGCAGAGCACGGCCCGGCCTCGCGTTACGCGCCCTGGTACAAAAAATACCGCGGCACCTCTCACGATCTACCGGCATTCTACGAGACCGTCATCGCTGCCATCCGCCAAGTCGATTCGGAGACTCCGATCATGTTGGATGCAGGTTGGTACGCCCAGCCCGCTGCCTTCGTCTATTGGCCTAAAATCGGCGATGAGAAGGTGCTCTATTCATTCCACATGTACGAACCTTATCAGTTCACGAATCACAAGAACTTCCGGGAAGAACAAAACTACGTATATCCAGGCACGATACCCTATGCCGGAGAGGATGTTTACTGGAACAAACAACAGATTGAGAATTATCTGTCGCCGTTCTGCGAGTGGGCCAAAGTCCGAAAGATTCCGTCAAACCGTTTGGTCTGCGGCGAGTTTGGATGCTACCGTCGGAA
>CAZLIO010000367.1:0-4607 GCA_964559025.1 uncultured Pirellulales bacterium
TCAGGGTGCAACCGCTACTGGAAATATATACTGCAGAAGTCAGATTTACAAGAAATTTATTTTTTCCCAGGAAATAAGTGTGGGGCAAGCCCTACCCTACTGCTGGCGTAGCCAGGTTTTATTTTTAATTGACCCCCCAACGCCCTTCAGGGTTGGGGGGCTAAACAGGCGCCGTGGTGACCTCTCAATAAGAGCGGGGTGTGTAAAAAGGAAAGAAGTGACCCCCACCACGCGGGGTGGGAAAAAAGGAAATAAATGACCCCCACCGCGCGGGGTGGGGGCTAAATCTTTTATGGCCTTTAATCTTTTTATTCATTCGTTGATTTAAGGGAAGTATTAGTTATAATGTTCGTCCGGATAGTGTAAAATAACGACCGATTGCAGATGCAAGGAAGTTAGTTTCGATATGGATAGCAGGAGTTCCAGGGATGGTGGTTTTGGTTGGAATAGATGAAGCGGGCTTTGGGCCGATCCTGGGGCCGTTGGTCGTATCGTCGAGCACATTTTCGCTGCCGCACCATATTTTGACATCAGACCTGTGGCAGGTTTTGCGAAAAAGTGTCGGCATCAGGCGAAAACATCTTGCGGGGCGAATGCTCATTACCGACAGTAAGAAGGCTTACAGCAGAGCTGTTGGAATCAAGCATTTAGAACGGACGGTCCTGGGGGCCTTGAAATGTCTCGATAAAGAGCCGGCCACGCTGGCCGAACTTATAGAATTATTATGTCCGAGCTGCCTTGAGCGAATAAGTGCTTATCCGTGGTACGAGGGTGCCGGAAGTTATCGCCTTTCGGCTGATGCCGCCGATAAGGGAATTGTCTCGGCGGTCCTGGCAGACGATATGGCCTCAAACGGTATCGAACTGCTGGAACTGAAAAGCTATTGTCTGGACGTTGGGTACTATAACAAGATGGTGGCTTCGGTGAAGAACAAAGCTAATGTTCTTTTCACCGCTACCTCGCGACTTATAAAGCGGGCTTTTGATAATTTTGCGGGGGACGATTTGCAAATTATGGTCGATAGGCAAGGGGGACGTGTCCGCTATCGAAAACCTTTGCAGCGGATGTTTAGCGATATGGAATTGAGGATTCTCCGTGAGAGCCCGACGGCCAGCAGTTATGAATTGCGAGGCGGCGGTAAAGGTATGCGTCTGCATTTTGTAGTCGGTGCAGATGAGCGATTTTTACCGGTATCGTTAGCGTCAATGGTAAGCAAATATGTGCGGGAGCTTTTGGTCCACAATATCAACCGTTATTTTGCCGGTTTTCATGCAGATTTGAGGCCTACGGCAGGATACTGGAAAGATGGCTTGCGTTTTATCGAGGACCTGAAAACAAATATTCCTCAGCTCCAGGTAGATATGGAGCAGCTTGTTCGCTGCCGATGATGGGAGTATACCATTGAAGGGTAGTAAATACCCGCGAGTAAAATCATAAACTATTATTGTAAAGCTACTTACCCGCGCACAAACGGGAATTTTCAATCGAGAGCACTATAATTTTAAATAAATTGTTGACAATGTGAGCTGCCGAAGATAAATAAACGGCGCGAACAATAATATTTTTTTAAGGAGTAAAAAAATGTCAATTCAAAGAAAGTGTACGGTTTGTGTGCTTACAGCTTTGATGTTAGCTATGTGCGGCTGTGGCAGACCCCAAATCATCGGTAGTGATGCCGCTGTTTATTCAGGCGGCAAACTTTACGCTGTGGCCGGCAAGGATTTGAACACCGTGTATTTGGCGACATTAGATGCTCTCACACAATTGGAGTTAGAGGTTACTGAAAAGGCCAAAGATATCTTTATTGCTAAAGTTGTCGCCAAAGCTGCGGACGGTAAGAAAATCACGATATGGATTGAGCCGGGGCCAGACGATAGCAGTAAGCTTAGCATTAAAGCAGGCAAAATACTCGGCGAAGAGGACAGGTCACGAGTTATCTATAAGCAGATACAGCAAAATCTTGGGACCGGTTCCGGTAAGTAACAAATCATCCGTTAAGCTATGCTTTGAGTATAAAGGCCAAAGGTACAATCACTGATACGACTGCTAATGTATATTAAGGATTTCAGCTTTTGCAGTGCAGTATTATAGTGCCGGTGACTGACAATAAGCGTTGATTGGTGGTCGATTACGGCTGCTCTGATTGTTCGGTGAGGAGACGGATGTGGCGGTTCTCCTCTTTAATAATCTTTTCGATAGTATCTTCGCTGGCCGGGTCACGGGCAAAGTCCTTTAATCCGGTATAGAAAATGATAGCTTCCTTTGCTCTTCTGATAGCATCTTTAAGTATCTGCTCTCTTGTTTCGGCTCCGGTCAGCTTTCCTGAAGAGTTTGGTTTGTGAACGAACACGGTAAGATCCGCCATGACGTGTGGATTTGACAAGACGTAATTATCAGGGTCGAAAGTACCGAATTCGCCGGTCTTTTCAGAAAACCGTTTTCTTCTCTGTGCGAGGATCTTTTCGTGCCTGGCCCTCCAGTTGGCGAGTTTGTAATATATATTACGAAGTTCCGGGTCATCGAACATCTCGGCCGTTTTTAGGTAAAATTTGGCCCCGTTATGGTCGATTTTTTCGGCTATTTGAAGAATCTCGAAGACGTTAAATTTAGTCTCCATTGTGCCGGCCTCTTAAAAAAGCCTTGCCCTGTTTTTAAGCTTAGCATAACCACACTGCTAAGTCTTTCTACTATAAATATACTAAATTTGTTTAAAAAAAACAATTTCCCCTCAGGCAGATTTTTGCATAATTCGATTTCTTTTACGTTCACACCACAGGAGTTTGCTGTTTCCTTTTAAATCCCGACCGTATCAGGATTTCGGCTTTAGCCTTAACATTACCCACCTGAGAATCTAAGCTGGGGTCGATGTGGTTTTAATCTTTATTCCAAGACCCTCAGGACGGCGGCGGCACGAAGCTTCGAATGTTTAATCGAGTAGAGTACTTCGTTGGCCTGGCTTAAGGGGAATTCTTCGATTGTAGGTGCGATAGGTATCCGGGCCGCTAAGGGTAAGAATTCTTCTGCATCCTGACGGGTAACGTTGGCAACAGACTTTATTTCTTTTTCGAGCCAGAGATATTTTGCATACTCCAGCGGCGGGACAGGTGTTTCTTTACGAATTGCGTTTATAACCAATCGACCGCCTCTTTCTAAAACACTGAGGGCGTCCCGAACACATTCTCCAACCGGTGTAAAATCCATAATTTTGTTCAACTTCTCAGGCGGCCGGTCACCGGAGCGGCCTGTCCAGACGGCGCCGAGGCTTTCGGCTAACTCGGCGTGTTTAGCTGTTTTCGTAAAGACATAGACCGGGCTATTGGGGAACTTATGTTTGATTATCTGAATCACAATGTGGGCCGATGCTCCAAACCCGAATAGGCCAATCTTTTGGCCATCTGTTATATCCGCAAGTCTCAGTGTGCGATAACCGATGACACCGGCACATAAAAGCGGAGCTGCTTGCGAGTCCGAAAACTGCTCAGGGATTGGATAAGCGAAATTCTCACCGATGACAGTAAATTCAGCGTAGCCGCCGTCGGCGTCTTTTCCGGTCCATTTTGCCTGGTCGCAGAGATTCTCATTGCCCATTTGACAAAAATCGCATTTGCCGCAGGCCGAATAAAGCCATGTAATTCCGACACGGTCACCGATTTTAAATTTTTTTACATCTTTTCCCTTATCGGCTACCTTTCCAACGACCTGATGGCCAGGAACGATTGGGGATTTTGTGGGCTTTAGCCGACCTTCAACTTCGTCGAGGTCGGTATGGCAGGCACCACAAACCGAAACCTTAACAAGTATCTGGTTGTCATCCGCGGTAGGCGTTGGCAAATCAGCAGGCTCTAAAGGGAAGTCTGCGATCGTCGACTGCTTTTTTAATACCATTGCCCTCATTCCTTCGCTCCACTCAAGGACAAGTCTGCGATTTCCTGCTTGAGCTGTTTTGCGAAAACCTGGTAACTGTCCCGGCCGAAGAGACAGAAGACGACCTTTTTCAGGCCGGTTTTGCCTTTAAGATAGTCGATGGTTGTTTTTAGCATTATTTCGGCACAACTTTCGATAGGGAAGCCGAAGATGCCTGCGCTGATTGCAGGGAAAGAAATGCTCGTTAGATTATTTTCATCGGCTAATTTAAGTGAGCTCAGCGTGGCATTTTTGAGCTTTTGGTCTTCGTTTCCTTCTCCCATCTGAGGCCCAACGGCGTGAATTACATGTTTTGCTTTGAGATTCCCGGCAGTTGTTATCACGGCCCCGCCTACAAATGTTCCGCCTATTTTATTGCATTCTTGCTGGATTTCGTGGCCGCCTTTTCTTTTGATTGCCCCTGCGACCCCGCCGCCCAAAATCAATCGGGCATTAGCGGCATTGACAATGGCGTCAGTCTGCATTTCGGTAATATCGCCATCGAGGAGCTCCAGAATGTGATTTTCGATGTTTACTTTCATATTATCTATCTTCCTTATGAACTGAGGATATTAGCGTTATGCAAAATTGAGGTTAGGCATATATTATTTAAGAAAATTAGGTTTTTGATTTTCTTAAATAATCGAACAACTGCTTGCCGGACAATAATTTACTGTTTGAAAAGAAAAAATTAAGAGACAATT
>CAZLIO010000368.1:0-4598 GCA_964559025.1 uncultured Pirellulales bacterium
CGATGAGCGAAATAAACAACAAGAACACATCAAACGATATAAAATACAGTAACTGGAGTAAATACTAAAGCTCAACATTTCTAATAAGGTAGTGAAGAATTCCATTGAGGTTATGACACGGGGGAATAACTTCAGACGAGCCGTCAAAGTTGAGGGTTCCAACGATAATACTGAATTCGTTACATTGGTTGAGCATGCTTACGTTTTTGCAGTTACTTTCGATAGACGATTCGAGCAGGTTGATTTACCGAAGAACGATTACCGCTATTTGCGGATTACTGTTTGGCCAATGGCAACAGAAGAAAAAAGTCCTGTTATCGATGAAGTAAGAGCATTTAAGATTGAGAAGAGCTTCGCCGAGCGTCACCCGGTGGAGATGGCACTCATAGAGCATAGCGAAGATGAAAAAAGCAGCTCGAGTATTTACGTGTACGACCTTGTATATCGTCGTCTGCCGGTAAGTGAAATCGAATTCGATGTCGCTGATGATTCGTTTTACAGATATGTTACTGTCGAAGGCAGAGATGCCCAAACGCGCGAGGTCAAAGTTTACAGCGAAGATAACAGACAGCGTACCAGAACCGTTGAGGTAAAGTGGGAAAGAATAATTAGCAGCACGATTTACAGATATGCCGAGGCCGACGGGCAAAAGCGTGAAAGGCTGGCTTTGCGTATTCCTTCAGGCAGGCGTGTTCACAGGTATTTAAAAATTACAATCAGGAACTACGATGACAGGGCTGTCGTCGTAAAGTCAGCATCGGCACAGATGATAGCGCACAAGATAGTGTTTGCAAATATGGATAATGTCGCGCCTACACTTTATGTCGGCTCGGAATCAGCAAGGACGCCGCGGTATGACCTAAGGCAGAGACTGAGTAATCCGCTACAGGTCAAAGCAAGGGCCGCTAAGCTGAGCGGTATTATCGACAATCCGCTGCTTGGACAAGTTGAGGAGAAACCTGTTGCCTGGACAGAGAAGCATAAGGTTTTGCTGTTGGTAATTATGGTGGTGATGGCGCTGGTTCTGGGTGGGTTCATATTGAAATCGTTTAAATCCATTCAAAGCGAACAGGTTGATAATTAAGCACCTGTAGGAAAGTACCCGCCAACGGCGGGTTTCGAACCTGAACCAGCTTCGCTGGTGAAATATTTAAAAATGGTTGCTGAGCGAAAAAAGGTTTTTATTGCGCTTAGCGGCGGAGTTGATAGCTCGACCGCCGCTGCATTACTGAACCAAAATGGCTTCAATTGTGCAGGCGTATTTATGATTACCTGCGACCAGAGCCACCATGCGCAGGCAGACGCCGAACAGATGTGCGAGAAATTAGGTATAAAACTTTATGTGCTGGACCTTCGCAGGGATTTCGAGCGAATTCTTGATTATTTTTGCAGTGAATACAGAAAAGCTCGGACGCCAAACCCGTGCGTCTTGTGCAACAGGTATATTAAATTTGGGAAATTGTGGGATTTTGCACGAAGTAATGGAGCCGGGTTGCTTGCCACAGGTCATTATGCAAGGATTCTTGAGCACAATCACCATATAGGCTTATACGAGAGTCTTAATTCTGCTAAAGACCAGTCCTATGTTTTATCAATGCTCGATAAGGAGATATTACCTTACATTATCTTACCAATGGGTAACTATTCCAAGGACCAGACGCGTCAGATGGCAGCAAAGTTCGGTTTAGGTACCGAATACAAGGCTGAATCTCAGGAGCTATGTTTTATACCAGACGATGATTATGTAGCTGTGCTTGAGCAACGGTGCCCGGAACTTGTCCGCAAAGGAAATATTATCGATAGCAGCGGCAAGGTTCTCGGGGAACATAACGGCGTGCACAGGTTCACCATCGGTCAACGGCGAGGGCTGCGGGTTGCAATGGGCAAGCCTTACTACGTGGTGAAGATTGATGCCGAAAGTAATACGGTCACGCTCGGCCCGAAAGAAGAAGTGATGAAAAGCAAACTTTGGGCAACAGGGGTAAACTGGCTTACCGATGAGCCGGTTTCGCCTTTTTGGGCGAAGGTGAAAATACGCTACAATGATATAGGCGCCCCCGCAAGGGTCTCTCCGCAAGGGAGCAGGGTTGCTGTTGAGTTCGATGAGCCAAATTCGGCCATAACGCCGGGCCAGTTAGCTGCTTTCTATGTTCAGGAAGAAAACAACAGCCGGCTCATTGGCGGCGCATGGATTGACAAGGCAGCAAATTAGTTAGTATTATACTGACAAGAATCTACGTCTTTAAAATATGCGAATAAACGATGACATTTTGGACCTGCTCAGAGAAGAGGGAGTTGAAGCTGCGCGGAAATCGCAGCGAGGGGTAATATTGCAGCCGGGGGCTATTGGTGATTGTATATTGACGCTGCCGTTAGCTGCGTTTATGAAGGACGTTCTCGGATTGGGCGGAGTTGATATTCTTGGGCATAGTGAATACGTCGGTATTTTACCAGGTAGGACCTGTATTGACAGCATCAGTTCCATAGATTCGATAGATTTACATCGATTGTTCGTAGATCCCAAAACATTTGACTTAAAAGACGGGGACCCTTTGATAAACACATTTTCCGGCTATGCCTGGATCGCGACATTTCTGGGTGAGCCGGACAGCAACTTTGAACAAAACCTGATTTTCACCGCCAATTGCAGCCATAGTGCGGAAGTTATAACACTGTCTATGAAGCCGCCAAAAGATTTCTCCAGACATTTAACCGACTTTTATATAGAGCATTTTATCAACCAGAGCGGTTTATCTTTGCAGCCCCGGCAGGTTAGGCCGGGTGATTGCTCAATAAAAGCAACCGACGCAGATATAGCCCAAGGTAAGGAACTGCTGAAAGAAACAGGCCTTGAGCCTGGTCAGAAGCTGGTGGTTATTCAGCCGGGCAGTGGTGGACTTAGCAAATGCTGGTACCTTGATAATTTTTTGGCTGTGGCCAAAGAGCTTGATTCAAAAGGTATTGAAGTAATCTTCCTATTGGGGCCTGCTGAGGTGGACAGATTCAACGATGCAACAATTAAGAAAATAAGCAGGTTTGCAAGGTGCCTGAGGGATTTGTCCTTGGCGCAGGTATTGGGGCTTTTGAGCTGTTCGAGCGGGTTCATCGGTAACGATAGCGGGATTACGCATCTGGCTGCCGGGTTGGGGGTCATGACGTTAGCTGTTTTTGGCCCAACTAATCCGGTAGTATATATACCCATTGGGTCGGCTGTAAAAGTATTTGCGAACAATACTACAGCTTTTACCAAGAAGCCCCTGGTGAGCCTTCAACATGAGCTTTTGGATGTTTTGTTGGCGTAAGGAATGTCCGAGAGCCTCGTTCAGAACAGATGGTACAAATTATTACAAAAGAAACTTTTTTCCAACAGAGATAGACTTCGAGCAGTTGACCCCGTTAGAAATTCTAAATGAGTACTGATACATTAGAAAAAGGATATTTCTACGGGGTTGACCACCGGCCGATTTTTCTGTTACAATAACCAGGTTTTAATATTGCCCTATGATTTGTAGACTTCGGCGAGCTCAGGCGAGTCGCAATCGGGTATGTCAGATGTAGTGTATAAAGAGATTTCTCGTAAAGGTGTCTATATGCAGGAAAAAACTTTGGGTGAATTAGCTGAATACGTGGATGGACGGGTCTGTGGCGACCCTAATGTAATAATTAAGTCGGCCTCGACACTTACCAGGGCGGGCCAAGGTGACATTAGTTTCCTGACCAACCGTAAATATGAGAAGCAACTGCGGACGACCAAGGCAAGTGCGGTAATCGTGGGTAAGGAAACACCCACCACTTCGGTTCCTCTTCTGATAGCCGAGGACCCTTACTATGCCTTTATGCAGATAATGGTGCTGCTTCACGGACATCGTAAGCACAAAAAGGTAGGGATAAGCCCTCGGGCTTCAATCTCTGACAGTGCGAAAATTGGTGCCGACTGCCACATTCATGATTCTGCAACAATAGCCGATGAGGCAAAACTTGGCGACGGCTGCATAATCTATCCCTGCGCACACGTTGGGCAAGGTGTGCAAATTGGTAACGATAGCATAATCTATCCCAATGTTACTATTTACGATGGTTGCAAAATAGGTAATCGTGTAATTATAAATGCGAATTCGACAATAGGGGAAGACGGGTTCGGCTATGCCACCCATAAGGGCATACACCACAAAATACCACAGACTGGTATTGTAGTTATAGAAGATGACGTTGAAATCGGTGCTTGCTGTGGGATCGAACGAGGCACACTTGGTGACACCGTGATAGGCCAGGGTAGTAAGCTGGGCGACCTTGTCACGATAGGTCACGGCACAAGAATCGGTCCACATTGTTTGCTTGTGGCTCAGGTGGGAATTGCCGGCTCGACTACTCTCGGGCATCATTGTTTAGTCGGTGGGCAGGTCGGTATTGTGGGTCATATCAACATCGGAAACAATGTTACGATTGCAGCCCAGGCTGGTGTTATTAACAACATTCCAGACGGCAAAGTGGTCCTGGGTGCGCCTGCTATCGAGGCAAATCAGGGTAAGCGAGCATACGGTATAATACAATACCTGCCTGAAATGCGGCAAAACCTTCGCAGGATAGAAAGTCAAATC
>CAZLIO010000369.1:0-4597 GCA_964559025.1 uncultured Pirellulales bacterium
AACGTCCCTTAGAGAAATCAAGTCCATCCTCGAACCGAAAGGACTGATTCTGGGTATGGCACTGGAGGCAGATCTGATGCCTTCAGTAGAAATCTCCGAGGGCACTGTCATCATAGATGAGGATGAAGGACTCAGGAATAAACCGGTAGATGACCTGCAATTGTCGGTGCGCGCCCGCAAGTGCGTGCAAAAGCTCAATCTTCGCTCAATCGGTGAATTGACAAATAAAACAGAGGCTGAGCTTCTGGGCGTTAAAAACTTCGGAGTTACAAGCCTGAACGAAATCAAAAAAGCGCTCACAAACCTTGGATTATCACTGCGAAGCCTGGATTAACTGATTGGTATCAGGAAAATTGATATTGTCCACCACCATTCAATTGACAGCGAACCCCATCAAAACGCCTGTTAGTAGAAGACCCCCTCCAACAGGGGCAAGCGTGCATATCTGCAATGTCTCGCGGAAGGTCTCGTCGGGACGGCATTTTCGAATCTCGAACGGCAAAGCAGTAATCCTCTTCCTATCGCTGGTAATTCTGAGCGGCTGTAAGCCCCGGCAAATTACAACGCCCACTCCCCAGATGGATATCGAACCACAGTTTTGGGTAAAGGTCCTGCTGCTCGACAATGTCGAAACCTGCACGCTGAAGATTGCCTCATCATTCAGCATTACCGACGACCCCAACCTGCAAACACTGCTTCCAACAGCCCGCTTTGACCAAATCGATGCGCCGATAAGGATTCAGCTAATTAACGGCGAAATCACCATTGGGGGCCGGCCCTTTATGAATGATGAGGTAATTATCTTCCCGGATGAGCCGTACATCTTCAAGCTGAACGATGATGCCTATCGCGGCAAATTAAAGCTGACAATCAAGCCCGACGGTGGTTCTTTCGATGCGATTAATCTGGTTCCACCCGAGGCGTATTTGGCCGGCGTAGTGGGTGCCGAGATGCCCAGCTACTGGGAACCGGAGGCGCTCAAGGCCCAGGCAATCGCGGCAAGGACCTATTGCTTCTATATCAAAAAGCGTTTCGGCAGCAACAACAACTGGGATATGAGAAAAACAGCGGCACATCAGGTCTATCGCGGTGTCAGCGCCGAGTCCACTCAGATTTGGAACATCGTCAATGAAACAAAAGGCCAGGTCCTGGTCTGTAAACAAAGCGACGGCACTGAAGAGATCTTTCCGGCCTACTATAGCTCAACCTGCGGCGGGCATACTGAAAACAGCAAAAATGTATTCGGTGATTCCTTTGAACCGCTAATCGGCGTGCCCTGCCCCTATTGTAAGAACGTGGCCAAACCGAAATTTTTCTTCTGGCCTTTGATTCAACTCGATAATGCTTATGTTATAACCAGGCTATTACGAAGATACCCAAATCTCAAGCGGCTCGGGGAAATCACAAATATCAGTCCCGCCGCACAAAGTAACTATGCAGAATTTTCTCGACTGACTAAAGTTGAGCTCTCCGGCTCCAGCGGCAAAAGCGATTTTCTAAAAGCCGAGGACTTTCGTCTGGCAATCGACCCGACCGGACGAAAATTGAGAAGCGCCATCTGCCAAATCGCAAAAAGGGGTGATAAATGGGCATTTTTATCGGGCAGAGGCTGGGGCCACGGCGTCGGAATGTGCCAATGCGGCGCTGAAGGGATGGCAAGACAAGGTAAAAACGCAGAGCAGATACTTTCCTATTATTATCCGGGCTCGAAAATATTGACTATTGACTATTGAAAATTGACAAATGAAAAAATAAAAAACAGATTTCGGTGGGGCAAGCCCCTCTCTCTTACTATACATTACCGCAAAAGAATTTATTTTCCTGTGCTGTGATAATTTATGCTATAATCCAAGCGGAGAGCAATTATGGGCTTAGATGAGATTAAAAAGGTTTTGAGAGACTATAAGTCTGTACTTGAAGACAAGTATCATGTACATACTCTCGGCATTTTTGGTTCCTACATTCACAATGAGCAATCCGGCGATAGCGACCTCGATATTCTTGTTGATTTCACGGCCCCCATAAGCCTTTTCGAATTCATCGACATGGAAGAAGAGCTATCGGAACTGTTACATGCCAAAGTCGACCTCATATCGCGCAATGCGCTTAAACCTTATATTGGCAGGCGTATTTTGAGCGAAGTCCAGTTGATATGAAAGATAGAGAGCTACGAAATTATATTTATAATTTGATAGTAGAATCTGAAGCAAGACCGATGAATACGCGGAAACTCGTTCAAGCGCTATTGGTGGTCGTTATCCTGATATCGGTGATTTCAGGTTGCAGGCGTGATCCTGTTTTAGAAGAGCTTAAGCATCTTAAGAAAAAAGCAAAGGCAGAGGGCTATGGCGTTGTTGAGCAACGTTATGCATTGACATTGTCAAAGTGGAAAAACCATACTTTAGACCGAGAACCCATTTTAATCACCGCTCAGTTAGGAAAGCTGCCAGGAAATGAAGATATGTACCTTAGGCTCATTACGTTTGATGAAGATAAGGATATCGTCGGAATTGTCATAAATGAAGAATACACTGATGTAAATGGTGTGAAGATAACACTGAATGAAGAATACCCCGCTTTCGTATATCGAATTATACGTGGGATGCTGCTTGGTCCGAGACTCTTACCCGTGCAAATTCGTGATGCTGGCCAGCGTAAGAACGCACAACGATGGGAAAAATACGAAAGAGGTGAAGGAATTAATATTAACGATGTCTGGAGGCTAAAACATTGGAGAGAGACTTTGCCCCCAGTGTGGATTTCTATTCCAGAGCCTAATGCAGTGAAAGTACACGTATATATTTATGATCAAGCCGGGCATAAGTCAGAACCAATTAAGTTGCTGACTTCTGACTCAACTCCGGTATCCGTTAGAAAGGGATTGTCTTTCCACGACATTCTTGCTCTGATAAAAGAGATTACTATTGATTGAGATATCTGTCAGAGTACAAAGGTATAAGAGGGAAACGGCGTGCACAGAAAACTCTCCTGCTTGCCACTGGGGCTGCACAATTATAAATATTTATTGAAATGAGTAACTTTGAAGTTCTCCATACGGATTCGCGCTCGGCAGCGAGGCTTGGGTTATTAACGACCGCGCACGGAGAGGTCGAAACGCCTGTTTTTATGCCTGTTGCCACCGCCGGGGCGGTAAAAGGTATCACGCCGCAGCAGCTCCAGGAAACCGGTTCCGAAGTTGTGCTGGCCAATACCTACCATTTATTGCTCCGGCCTGGAGTTGATGTGGTCGAAAAACTTGGCGGACTGCATAAATTTATGGCCTGGGACGGACCGATACTGACAGACAGCGGCGGATACCAGGTGTTCTCTCTTAGCCCGCTGACGAAAATCAATGATGACGGCGTTGAATTTGCCAGCCACGTAGACGGGGCAAAAATATACCTGAACGCTGAAATCGCAACAGAAATCCAAAATCAATTAGGTGCCGATATAATAACGTGCTTCGATGAGTGCACCCCATTTCCCATCGACACTCCGCAGCTTCAAAAAGCGGTCGATAGAACCATCCTCTGGGCAAAACGCGCTAAACAGGCGCATACCGACCCCAACCAAATGCTCTTTGCCATTGTCCAGGGTGGAATAGACCTTGAATTGCGAACATACTGCGCCTCAGAGCTTGTCAAAACAGGTTTCGACGGATACGCCCTCGGCGGTTTAAGTGTGGGTGAGGGACACGAGAATATGATAAAAACTGTTACCCATACAGCGCAGCTTTTGCCGCAGGATAAACCCCGTTACCTTATGGGTGTGGGCACGCCGGCGGATATCATTGCCGCAGTCAAGGCGGGAGTCGATATGTTCGATTGTGTCCTGCCAACCAGAAACGGACGAAACGCCTTTGCTTTTACGGACAACGGCCCCTTGCGACTAAGGAACAATGCACATATAAAAGACGCCAGGCCAATCGAATCCGATTGCGACTGTTACTGCTGCAGGCATTTCAGCCGGGCCGCATTAAGACATTTCTTTAATTCGGGAGAAATGCTCGGCCCAATCTTAGTATCACTGCACAATCTAACGTTTTACCAGAGGCTAATGGTCAGAATCAGGCAGGCCATAAAAAGAAACGAATTTGCCGACTGGGCAGAAAGAATTGACTATTGATTATTGACTATTGATAATTGATAATCTAACATCTTGCAAATAATCAAGTAATCAATCATTAAAGGAAAACGAAAATGAGCAATGTATGGATATTGGCACAGGCAGAAAGCAGCGAGGCGCCTTCTACCATTACATCAGAACGGGTCACTGAGGAAGAGACAACAACAACGACAACGGTCGCAGCCGACCCTAACAGCACTGGGGCCAAACCACTAAGAAAAAACCCTTTGGGCTCTTATGGGAACCTGCTTTTTCTTGGTGTGATGTTCCTCCTGATGTACATGATTCTTTTTAGAGGACCTCGAAAGAAACAACAGCAGCACAAACAAATGATGCAAACGCTGACAAAAAACGATAAGGTACAAACAATCGGCGGAATTATAGGAACCGTCGTAGATATTAAGGATAACGAGGTCACGCTGAAAGTTGATGAGTCGAATAATACGAAAATAAAAATTCTCCGCTCAGCAAT
>CAZLIO010000370.1:0-4586 GCA_964559025.1 uncultured Pirellulales bacterium
CGGATTCGTACGCCCAGCCACTGCGTCCAGACCGGCGGTTCCGCCCGTGAATAGCCGATCATTTTGTCCAGCCCAAAGGCCTCGCTTTCCAGCTTCCGTATCTCATCGCCGCGTGCGCGTGAAAAGTCGGATTGAGGCAGCCATCTGATTGGCTCACGGGAGCCTTCCTCACCAACTATCTGCGGCTCGTTGGTGTTGAGGTCGGCAAACAGCAGATAACCTTCCTTGCCCGGGAAGAACATCAGGCTGTGCACGTTCCGACGATAGAACACGCGGACGGCATAAGTTTTCTCGTCGTCAACCACAAGGAGCTGTCCAGTCTTCGGGGCCTGGTTTGCCAACTGGAAGCCGGGCCATCGCTTCGAGTACATCCAGAACGTGCGGTTATACCAGGAGCCGTCCAGCAGGCCGGCTGTCGAGAAGATATGCAGGCCAACGTCCTGGGCGCCTTTACTCGACAAAACATCAACTTTGACCTCCTTCAGCTCCGGTGTCAATTTCTTCTGTCGCATGTAGAGGAACCCGCCTTCGCTGACGAGAACGTCCGAATTGGCCCCAAGGATGAAGAAGGCAACGTCGCGATCTTTGTCCACATCTCGATGCGGTCCTTCCAACAGGCCCTTGTGGAGAATTCTTCCACTAACCCGATCGAGCCCATAGACGCGGATACCGCCGTCGAGATAGGTCGAACGTCCTGCCGTGAAGTAGACCACAAACTTGTCGACCAGCACGCTGCCGTGGACTGGCCAGACTGACTCTATCTGGTCGAAGTAGGTTATGCGCCGATCGGCCGGTGCCGCGAGGAACCGCCACACAAGCTCACCGTCGGATGCTCGAAGGCAATATACGCGCCCGTCGGCCGACCCAAACAGAACCATGCCATCTCGGATTGTCGGCGGCGAGTCAATTCGCCCGCCGGCCGTAAAGTGCCAAAGGACCTTGCCGCTTTCCCTGTCGAGCGCGTAGACGGTATGGGCGTCCGACTTGGCCACGAACACCTTGCCGTACCAGGCCACGGGTGCCGTCAACGTGCCTTTCAGCTCGGTTTTCCAAGCGACCGACACATCAGGAGCCACGCCGGCAGGCGTGGTGCCGCTTCGGGCCGCGTCGTGGCGATAGGTCGGCCAGTCGTCCATCGAAGGAGATTCCGGCGCGAAGGCCTTTCCGTAGGCAGGCCCTTTCTCCAGACGCTTCTCATCCGCGACTTCCTCAAGCGCGACCTCCGGTGCGGTTTTCAACGCCGCGTAGCCCAGAAACTTAGCCCCGGGCTGACAGAAACACTGGTCAGGCGGGATATACAACATGCCGTTGCACGGCATCATTCCGTACTTGCATGCACCACGAAGCCAATTGTTCTGGGAATGGTCATCCGCCTGAAAATCAAGGAACTCAGCACCTTCATAAGAGCTGATTAGGTACCGGACGGTTGCCTTGTTGCGATAGCAGCGATGATGATGTTCCGGACTTCGCAGGTTGTTAACGAGGATACGCTTTTTCTCCTTGCCCGAGCGAAGGTCCCAGCCGATGACCAGTGCATTCGGGCTCTTACGAACCGGCTCGCCGTTGTCATCCACGCTGAGCATCCCGCGCCAAACCAGTCCATCGACTACGAACAGGTCGTCCCCTTCGCCCCCGCTGATAGTTGGGACGGTTTTTTGCCAGAGTAGCCTGCCGTCCGTTGCATCATATGCGGCGACGAACTTTCCACCCTGCATAACGATAACGTCCTTGACGGTAAGCAGGGTCCTCGGTGCGGTCCATTTTGGTTGAACTTTCCATAGTTGCCGGCCGTTCTTTAAATTCAGTGCGACTAAGTCCTTTCCGCTGAGATAGATGATGCGTCCGTTATCAATCACCAGCGCAAGAGGGCGAATCTGATTTATCTGTTTGTCCCAGAGCACTTCTCCCGTTTGCCCTTGGATAGCGAAAAGCTTTGCGCGGGTTTCTTCCTTTGCCCCTCTGCGGCGGGCGGCGCTGTCCTGTACCTGTTGAGTATAGGCAACGGCGATGCCGTCACTGACCAGAATCTCGCTGGTGTTTTGTGTTTCTTCGATTGTAGCAATGATGTCCCCGGTGGCTGCATCGAGGATTGACATGGGAGCTCGGTAGTTAAGAGTTGTGTATAGGCGGTCGCCATCGGCGACGATTCGCCGCTGGTTTTCGTTAGGAACGTCGGTTCGCCTGCCGCGTAACGTAGTCCAGTCTTTACCAGCGTATTTCTCGAAGCTCCATTCGTGCCAGCCCCAGGCCTTGAGCGGCCGCTTCCAGAGCAGCTTTCCATTAAAGGCATCCCGGCAAACCAGCGACCAGCGGTCGGGCAGACGCTCGTCGGTGATTCCAATGAGTCCTTCATCGAATATGTAAAACAATTGGCCGTTAGACGATACGGGCGACTGAATTCCGGAAGGTGTTTCGTGGCTTCGTAGCCACAGCGGCGGAGCAATCCACTGGAGGCTTCGAGGTGGTCCGACGACGGAATCGTTGGCAACCGCGTTGTTGCTTGCGTCATGCAGGAAATGGGTCCAATGGTCAATATTGTCGGGCCAGGCTTTTACGAAGTTTCTCCATTTTCCGTTGCGATGAACGCAGGCCACTCCTCCGGGAGCCAGGACTCGCATCACCTCGTTTCTGGACACTTTACCCCTATCCTGCACGACAATCAGGTTGATTAGATTATCCGTGTATGGAAGTGCCGGTCCCGAAAATCGCTCAACAGAGACAAGCCCATAGATGCCCTTCGCCCGGATATAGTTTCTTGCCTCGGCAACCTTGGCCGGGTCTGCTTCAAGTCCATGAACCGTATAGCTGTCACTGACGCGCAGGGCCGCCGTCAGCTTCCCGTCACCACAACCAAGGTGGACAATGATACCACCTTGCACGCCGCTGGTATCGAGAATCTCTTTGGCCAACGTTGTCACATCATTCTTGTTTGCTTCCACTGTACCAGCCAATAGGCAAACAGCTAACAGTATCGGTACAACCGTTAGGTGTCCTCTGGACAACAACTTTATTGCATGATAGTGTTTCATTTTTCGAGACCCCTTTCTGTCCAATTATTCATATTCGTAATCATCATGATTACCATCGTCAACATGATGATTTCTTTGAAAACCTGTGAGACTTGGTCTCTCACAGAAGGTCACACCAGAGAGTTATAGACCTGGCGAATGGCATCAATGATATAGTCGTTGATCCGCTGGGTGTATTTCGCGCCGACGCGGACCTGGACGAAACGGTCGAAGATATCCAGCGTTTGCCGGCAGCTGTCCGGGCCATATTTGATTTTCTTTCCTTCCGGGCTGTTAAACGACGGCCAGTCGGGATGCCGTGTTCGTTTGTTGATTACGGATTCATGGACGGGCAGTAGAACCGACCCCGTTAGTGTGGATGCTGGGACCTTTCGTTTCCTCAGCTCCTGAATGCAGCGGTTTCGCATTGCTTTGTCTTTCATTTCGAAGTAAACAGCGTAACCAATGTCGCCTTCCGGGTAGGGACGGTGGCGCAGGCGAATGCCGGCGAGGTTTTTAATGCCGTTATAGATGGACTCTGCATTGCGGCGCAGTTGCGAGATCATGGAATCAAGCTTTGACAATTGCGCTCCGAGCACGGCTCCTGTAAACTCACTCATCCTGAAGTTCTCCCCGGCAAAAGTCTGCACCCTGCTGGGACCCGAACGGTCAAGAAAGATCCCGTGTATTAAGCCCATGTGGTGGAAGCGCGCCGCGCGTTCGTAAATGACCGGATCGCTTGTTACCAGTGCACCGCCCTCCCCAGAGGTAATTATTTTGTTGACCTGAAAACTATAAATGCTCACGTCACCAAAGGACCCCAGTGTCCTTCCGCGATAAGAGCCGCCGATGCATTGCGCGCAATCCTCCAGGACCGCCACTCCGCGTTTACGGGCGGTCTCCATTATCGGGTCCATATCACAGGGCCCGCCGAGCAAGTGAACGGCAATGACAGCTTTGGTGCGGGGAGTAATTTTTCGTTCGAAGTCCTTGGGATCGAGATTAAAGGTGCGATCGATGTCGGCAAACACCGGCAAAGCCCCCGCTTGGACCACACAAGTATAGTCCGACCACCAGGTGTAAGCCGGTACGATTACCTCGTCGCCCGGCCCAATACCGAGACCTGCCATCGCGCAATCCAAAGCCGCCGTGCCCGAGCTCACGCCAAGCGCAAAGCGGATGCCCATATATTTTGCGAAATCTTCTTCGAAGCGCAGCACCTTTGTCGGTTTGCCCTGCCCCCAAAAACGGAAAGGAGACCGGGATTCCAATACCTCCAGCAGTGCTTCCTCTTCACGTTCATCGAAGAATTGAGGTCCGACATACCCCGGATCGATTTTTGGCACCGTTATCGGTTTTGGGCTTTCTTCACCCAGGAGCCTATGCGCCCCTAAGCCGATCCCTGCGCTGGACAGGGCCATACAGCTTGTCGTTAAGAATTTTCGGCGTGTGAGATTTTGCTTTTTCGCATTTTTGGTGACATTTTGCTTGCTCATTTTCGGCCTCCTTATTCGACTCGTTTTAAGACTCCTGCAAAATTGAGGTTAGGCATATATTATTTAAGAAAATTTGTTTTTT
>CAZLIO010000371.1:0-4579 GCA_964559025.1 uncultured Pirellulales bacterium
GTCGAATGGGCCAATTTCCGAAAGGACAAAATGAGCTTAAAATCTCCGGCCACACTCACGAGAGTTTGGTGGAAGGTTTATTGTGGCATTCATACTGGTAAGGATGGTACAATTAGATTCGCATTGCAAGTTTACATAAGTCATACAATAACAAATAGAACCGAGTTTTTCACAAGGGAAAGGACAATTGCTTTGAAGATTGTCAAGAATTATGTTGATGGACAGTGGGTTACACCTGAGAACAACGGCTATTTAGATGTTGAGAATCCGAGTACGGGAGAAATTATCGGTAAAACGCCCCTGTCAACCGTGCTTCAAACCAATCGAGCTATCAATGTTGCCGCCGAGGCGTTCAAGGCCTGGAGTCAAACGCCGGTGGCCCGTCGGGTTCAGCCATTATACCAGCTGGACACTTTGCTTCGAGAAAACGAAGAAAAAATCGCACGGACTCTTGTTGAGGAGATGGGTAAGTCCCTGCCGGATGCTCGGGCTGAGATGAAGCGTATTTTCGAGAATATCGAAGTTGCCTGCAATATGCCTGTATTGCAGCAGGGAGATAAGCTGATAGGTTCATCCTACGGCATTGATGGTGAAGTGATTCGGCTGCCGTTGGGTGTTTTTGCAATGATAGCGCCGTTTAATTTCCCGGCCATGGTTCCATTCTGGTTTTTGCCTTATGCTATTGCTACTGGTAACACTTATGTGGTCAAGGCTTCGGAACAGGTCCCTCTGACGATGCAGTTGATTACAGAATGTATTGACCAAATTGGTTTGCCAAAAGGGGTTTTTAATCTTGTTAATGGAGATAGAGTTGTCGGGCAAACCCTTGTTGAGAATCCCCTTGTAAAAGGTGTTTCACTGGTTGGCTCTACACGAACGTGTAAAATCGTCTCCGAAAAGTGTGCTCAAAACAATAAGCGTTGTCAGGCAATGGGGTCAGCCAAAAACCATCTCGTGGCTATGCCGGATGCCAAGGTCGATGATATGCTTCGCAATATGATAACTTCCTGTTATGGTTGTGCCGGACAACGCTGCATGGCAGCTTCGGCGATAGTTGCCGTTGGGGATGATATGTACAAGACCGTCTGTGAAAAGTTTGTTGAAGCCTCCAAAAGCGTTCTGGTTGCCAATCCGCTGGACCCGAAGGTGGCCGATGAGCCCATGGTCATGGGGCCCGTGATTTCAGCCAGGTCAAAACAGTTTATCCTCGACATGATAGAAACCGGTATAAGGGAAGGCGCTACTCTGGCCCTTGATGGACGTGGTATCGTGGTGCCCGGCTGTGAAAACGGCTACTTCATAGGCCCAACCGTATTTACGGATGTAAAGCCGGGAATGAAAATTCACAGTACAGAGATATTCGGTCCGGTAGAAGTGGTACTCAAGGCCGGGTCTCTCGATGAAGCAATAAAAATCATCAACGACCATCAGTATGGCAACGGCGCATCGATTTACACTCAGAACGGCTATTACGCCCGTAAGTTCAAGCTTGAAACAGAATGCGGAATGATTGGCGTAAATATTGGCATCCCGGCACCCGTGGCGTATCTGCCTTTCGGCGGGATGAAGGCCTCACAGTTCTCGGATATTAAAGCTCAGGGCAAGGCAATTATTAACTTCTTCACGGAAGACAAGATTATTACTGAGAGATACTGGCAAGAGAATGGTTAAATTACTTAGAGATTTGCTCTGTTGAAAAGCCACAAAAACTGTCATTCTGAACGCAGCGCAGCGGAGTGAAGAATCTCTTTATGGCTCAAGAAATGAGATTCTTCGGCTTTGCCTCAGAATGACAGTCCACGTTGTCAACAGAGCATTAGAGATACCAATCGTAACTTAGCTCTGGGGCATCATAAACTTCAGTAAAAGGCCGCCCCAGCGCCTCACAAAGCGATCGTAATCGTCGCATTCGCTCATATCCAACACTCTGGAGAAAATTGTTTCGCGCAACAATATCCAGCGTTACCGCCTCTTTCCAGACGGCCCGCCCCGCCATTACACCGCTGGCCCCCGCCTCACAGGCAACTCGCACCTGCTTCAAAAAAGTATCATAAGAAACACCGGCGGACAATAATACCCAGGGAACCTCACTTGTTTGAGTCAGCTCTTCACATGCATCACGCCAGACATTCTCATCCGGCTCGATGCTCACATCCACGGGAAATTCCGCTTTGAGAATATCAGCACCCAGCGGAACCAGACGGCGCGCGGTTTCAATTACGACCTTACGTCTTTGTTCGGGCGGCAAAGGCTTATTTGAGTCGTCAGATGCGCATGATAAAGGCTCAAGGAAAAAGGGGATGTCATATTGCGCGCAATCCTGTGCCACTTTCTGAACAAGCGTTTCACGTTCCTTTGCTTCCGGGCCCTTTGGATGATAGTAAAGCAACATTTTCGCGCCTGACGCTCCCATACGAACAGTCTTCTCAACCGACCAGTTCTCAACCAGGCCGGTCGTACGATTTAAAGGGTCGCCGGTCGAGCCGGTATCCAAAGCAACAATCAACCCGGTCTTACCGGGCATCGAGCCGTCCGCCACACATTGGGCGGCAGCCGTTTCCGGGTCCAGCAGAATCGCAGACGTCACCGGTGCCAAATGTCGCACAATGTCTCTTTTAAGGGCGGTTAACGCTTCATTTGTCTTGCCCTGAGGTGACTCTTTTTCCAGCGAACGACGAAGTGGACCCCGGTGATCGATAGCCAATCCGGCAAAAGTACCTGTCGAACCGGCGGTCTGCTGCAGCCTCCGCCATTTACCAATGGTCATTGCCATTGTTGAACACCTCCAATTAAACTCCCTGCGCCCGCAGATATTCACGGTTCCGCCGGGCACTTTCCTTCGGTGAGCCCATGCCAGGCAGGACATCCTGTTCAACTACAATCCAGCCGTCGTAATCCCTTTGCTTTAACCAGCTCAGTACCGCCGGAAAATCAACACAGCCCCTTCCAAGCTCACAAAATACTCCCTGTCGAACCGCCTCGAAATAGTCCCAGCCTTCATCGCGTGCTCTATCAGCGATTTGGGGATGACAATCCTTAAAGTGCATATACCAGATGCGTTCGGCAAAAAGCTCGAGGCCTTCCAGCACAACCTTCGGGTCGTTTTTTCCGGAACCATAAGTATAATGACCGGTGTCAAATACCAGCCCTAATAAATCCGGATTGGTAATCTCAAGTAAACGATCGACCTCGTCGGGCCTTTCGACAAAGCCGGCACAATGATGATGAAAAACGGTACGCAAGCCTGTTTGCGACTTCACCGCTCGGGCGACATCTTCGGCACCGTGGGCGAAAACTTTCCACTGCTCATTGTTCATGCTCATTTCGTGACTTGTACGACCGGCATTTCTGGTCCGAACCGCATCGGTCCCGTTATCATCGGCAAGCGCCAGAAATGGCAATTGTTCATACCCGCCCTTTTCGGCGACATCAGCCAGCAAGCGGGCAATCTTCAATGATTCGGCCGCTCCGGCTTGATGAGCATCGGCATCCTTCAACGCTACCGGCACAAAGGCGCCAAGCATAACCAGGCCGCGTCCGGCCAATTCGGCATGTAACTGCCCGGGCTTGACAGGCATGTAACCCCAGTCGCCCAGCTCGGTTCCGCCATAGCCGGTTTCCTTTAATTCATCGAGCATTTGCCCGTATGGTATTGCCCGGCCCTCAAGCCCTTCAAATTCCAAAGAGCCCCAGGAGCATGGGGCGTTCGCAACACGAATTTTTGACACGCAATACCTCCCCTTGCCATCTCGAATATTCATAGACCAATTTGTCATTCTGAACGAAGTGAAGAATTTATTTCTGCATGGGTAACATTATTTTCGTTCGCAGGCGAGATGCTTCCCCTTCGACTTCGCTCAGGACTAAAGGCTATTTTTGCTCAGCATGACAAGTCAAAACCGGCCAGTTCAAGTTAAAAGTAAAATCGCTCCAGTTTACTATTTTGTTCCCATTCCTTGCGGGCTTTTTGAACGCTTTCCATCTCGCTTACTTCAGCCACCGGCACATCCCACCAGCTTTCATAGCCGGGCACGCCCACATAACGGTCGTTCCGGATATAGATTACCGTGGTGCGGTCGGTTTTCTTGGACTCTTTGAACGCCTTAACAAAATCATCATAGCTCTTGCACTCAAAAACGTGAGCACCCAATCCACGGGCGTTCATTGCAAGGTTTACCGGAAGTGCTTCAACCTCGCTGGATGCATCATCAGGAAGCTTGTTATTGACGGGATAAGCATAACGTGTGCCGAATCCTTCCTGGCCCAAAGAACGGCTGAGCCCGCCGATGCTGTTAAAGCCCCGGTTGTCCATCAGAACAATAGTAAGTTTATATCCTTCCTGTATGGAAGTGACAATTTCATTGCACAGCATCAGGTAACTGCCGTCGCCCACCATAACAACCACTTCCCGCTCCGGAGCCGCCATCTTGATTCCTAGCCCGCCGGCAATTTCCTAACCCATACATCTTTTGCCTTATTCAATATGGAAATTATTCGACTGCCGGGTACGCCACAATTTATGCATGTCACCGGGCATACTACCTGCCGCGTTAATCATTACCGCGTCGGGTTCGCTCAA